>JASHRY010000058.1 GCA_030037105.1 Xanthobacteraceae bacterium | reverse complement strand
CATCTGCCACATTAACCATTCGATCACGCGGTAGCGCGGCTCGCCCGATTTCGGCAACAGCTTGCCGGTTTTATCGGCGAGATATATCAGTATCGCCCCCGATTCCATCAGCGACATATCGTTGTCGCGGTCGATGATCGCGGGAATGCGATTGTTAGGCGAAATTTTCAAGAATTCAGATGCGAACTGCTCGCCCTTAGAGATATCGATCGGGTGTATGGTGTAAGGGAGCCCGATCTCTTCAAACATTATCGATGTCTTTCGACCGTTAGGCGTGGTCCAGGTGTAAAGATCGATCAACATCGACTCCTTCACTAGATTCGCAGATACCATTGGAGGAAATCCAACGAGTAGGTCCGACCGTTCAATGGGCCAAAGAGCCGGCCATAGGCTTTCATAAGATTGGTTGACGCGGCATCGCGCGGCTCAGAGCGGCGTAGCGAGCAAGCTCGGGATCGCGAAGCTGTCAAGAAGCACCATTTTCTCGCCGATCTTGAAATCCTGACCCGACCGTTCGAGTCGGTCGCGATAAAGTCCAGTGGCGAACAGCCGCGAGTCGCCCTCTTGCTCCGTCTGGTACACGGCGAATGGCGCCTCAATGGATATTCCATCCGGCCCGTTCGAGACGATATGCGGCAGGCCAATGATATGGCGATCGTTGTGGATGTTGTACTTGCTGGCGATCCGCAGGGCGTGGATGCGATCTTCGAGCATGGCGCGGCTATCGCAGTAGATCAGTGCCGCAGGCAGGCCAAGCTCGTAGTTTTCACGCGGCTTCACGTAGTAGGAACAACGCGGCGAGAATAGATCGAGCCATTCCTCGTATTTGCCGGAGTCAACCAAGAAGCCGTATTGCGCCAGCAAATCGTAGATCGCGAACAGGTCGGCGCTCATCGGACGGCTCCCGCCGGTTCGATGCCGAGCAATTCAGCGTAGTAAGACCAGAACCCGCGAACCGGCACGTCGTTGACTCGATAGTCGCGGTCGGAGATCTCGCCTTTGCCACCAAGCTCGAGCACCTGGGCCGCGTAAGGTGCTGCCTTAGTTGCGCGCTGTACGATCTCGATGGCCTCTCCGTCCTCCATCGAGACAAATCCTGCGGGGCCGACGAGGTTCGCCTGACGAAGGCGGTGTTGGGTCATTTCCGGGGTGTCGTCCTGGTATCCGATCATAGTCTGGAACACTTCGAATTCCGCCGGGCCTTTTGGGCGGATCTGCCGTGTTGCTAGACTATTGCTGGTCTGGATGATATTGCAGTTCGGAAAGAGCGAAACGATGGCAATAAGGATGTCATCGTTTCGGTCAGGATAGTATTCCACGATCGAGTTCTCCTTTAATTTGATACCGGCGCTCGCGACTTGCTCGCTACCGAATGCCGCTCTCGCTGCATCATGGCTGCTTTCGGTGCGTCCCCAAGTAACGCAATGGCGGTGGCGCTTATCCATCGTCGCACCACCAGTTTGCGTCGGACGGTCGAGGCCGAACGTGCGGAAAAAGTCGTGTAACAGGCTTGCGTGATAATTATCGCGTGTATTTTCTGCGAAGCCCTTCCAGTTTCCGCGGATACGCTGCCGATGATAGCCGAGCACCCGCACGGGACGCGAGAAGACCCGGCGGATGAAACCGAGCATCGCTTCGCCGAGATATTCGTCCAGCGGCTCAGCCTCCTCGGATATCGTCCCGAACAACGCGCCATAGGCGCTGCTGATGCGAACCTTCGTAAGCCCGTGATCCTTGAGGTCAAAATCCTTGCCGTAGCCACCCTTGCCCTTGATGCCGCGCCGGAACGGAACACCGACCAGACAGCCATCCTGGCCATAGCACCACTGATGGTAGATGCAGACATGGTCTTTGGCGTTGCCTTGCAGTTCGCGACGAACGATCGCCCCGCGATGGGCGCAGCGATTGATGAAGCCATGAAGGTTGCCGTTGTCGTCACGGTGAATAATGATTGGCGCTTCGCCAATGTAGCTTGCGCGAAAATCGCCTGCGTTTGGTACTTCCGCTTCAAGGCCTACCAGACTCCACGTCGGGCCATTGAAGAGGCGTTCTCGCTCCAGCTCGTAAATCGATGGGTCGTGATAGAAACGGTAAGGAACGCGGCTGTAGTCATTAGTCGGCCACAAGGACGAATTCAACATGACGGTTCTCCTGCTATCTTAAGTTTGCAGCCAGCGGCGCGGCAGATCGAAGGACTTCTCTATTCAGGATCATTTCGCAGTTAGGTCGGCCGTCGAGCACGCTGAGGATGTTTCGCACGGTCACTTCCGCCATCCGCGCCGCCGCTTCCCGCGTAAGACCGGCGACGTGAGGCGCGGCGAGGAAGTTAGGTAATTTTAAGAGGGGGCTGTCGAGCGACAGTGGCTCTTTATCAAAGACATCGAGCGCGGCACCTGCGAGCTTACCCGACGAAAGCGCCTCGTAGAGCGCGGCTTCGTCCACCATCCCGCCCCGAGCGGTATTGATCAGAAATGCCGTGCTCTTCATCCGCGCGAGGCGCGAAGCGTTAAACAAATTTGCCGTCGCTTCTGTTTTTGGACAAAGAATGCATACGAAATCGGCTTGAGCTATGCCGTCGTCCATATTGGCTACCGGCTCACAGCCGGCGGCGCGGATTATTTCGGGCGAAACTACCGTGTCGTGGACCAGCACGCGCATTTCCATCGCGACGCATCGGCTCGCGGTGCGGGCGCCTATGCGGCCAAAGCCAATGACCAGGACCGTCTTGCCGAAAAGGTCGATGTGGCCGCGCACGAGACGCTCACGCCAATCGCCGCCGCGCACCATCGCATCCATCTCGACAATCTTCTTCGCCAACGCCAGCATGAACGCGAGCGTATGCTCCGCAACGCTCGCAGAATTCGCGGCATCGGTCATCATCAGGGGGATGCCGCGGCGTGTAAGCGCCGGCACATCGACGTTATCGTACCCAACGCCAATGCGCCCGACCACGCGCAGCCGCGGTGCGGCATCAATTTCAGCCTGGCTAAAATGGGTATGCCCGAGCGCCACCGCGTCCACCGTGCGCAGCACGGGATGCAGGCTCTCTGGCGGGTCCTCGTCGTCGAAAAGGATACCCTCGACGTCCCGACGGCTTTTCACGATCTCCCAACCGGCGCTCGCGAGACTCTTGGGTAACAGTAAACGCATGAACTGAGGAGCGGTCATCTGGCTTTGATCTCGATTGTCGTTCGGATCATCGGCGTAGTCGGCGTAGCTTCCCCACGTCAAATCTCGGGCGGCCTAATATTGAAGCAACAATCATGTTTCGATTCCGACGCCATGGTTGCGCCCCGTAGCTAACGACATCAGTGGATTTGCCGCGTTTTTGATCTGCTCAAAAGCGCCAATTGGTCAATAAACTTAGGACCACTTGGGCTCGACGAAAGCCTTTAGGGAGCTTCAAGACACCGGTTTTCGGACGCGCTCTCGAAAGCCGGGTCGCGGCAAAGTCCAGGAAAACCAATTTTCAGACCGCTCGATCGGAAATACGCACCCGAGTTTCGCAAAGCCCGCGGGCGTCAAACCATCGTCGGATGAAGATCATTGTTTCCCACTGTTGGGAACAATGGATTCTCCAAAATGGAGCAGCAGGCAGCATGCTCTGCCCGCCACTCCGGATGGACTAGCGATTATTCCGGATGCGTGTCGACCAAAGACCATTTGTTGGCCTTTGCCTCCAGAATGTAGATCGGTTTGATCATGTCATTGCCGGGGCCCATGCTCAGAGATCCGACAAGCGCCGGATAGGCCTTCAGGTTTTTTATCTGGTCCCGAATCGCATTACGTTCCGTGGCGATCTTGGCTGCATCGCCAGTTACTTTTGCCCGTTTCATCGCATCAGCATACATGTAAACGATGTCGTAAGCCGCGGCATCGAACTGACTCGGATCGATGACGGTCTCCCCTTTCGCCTTCAACTTTGCTCTGAACCGCTTAACAAATGCCTTAGTGCGTGCATCATCCCTGCCGCTAAAGAAAGTCGCGCCGACCATTGTGCCGTCGCCGTTCGGACCCATCCGCTCCGGCATGTCGACGTCGGCTATATTCGAGCCGCCGAGAATGCGTCCCTTGTCGCCCTGTCGTCGTAACTCGGCGAGCAAGCGCAAGAACGTATCGGGCGGCGCGCCGACCCCGATCAGGTCGCTCGGCTTCTGCATCAGCTGCGACACCTGCGCGGAGAAATCGAACGCGGCGACGCGGAAATTGACGGTTTCCACAATTGGGATATCTGCGGCCTTCATCCGCTCGGGGATAACGCCGGTGCCGAGTGCCTGGGAAATCGCGTCGTCGGTGGCATAGGCAATCGCCGCCGAGGCGTGCGGAAAGCCCTTGCGCTCGATTGTACGCATCAGCCGCTCCCAGGTGTAATTCTCGTTGGCCGTGTTACGGAACGCATAAGTGAACGGCGCCGCGACTTTTGGTGCCGATGACGCCATCGACATCTGCGTGATTCCGAGCCGTTCGCCGACCGGGAACGCCACGCGGCATTCGCTTGAGCTGAACGGACCAATCACCGCCAGCGCATTCATGTCTTGTGCGAAGTGCTGCACCGCGATCACTGCCTGCTCGGGCTTGCCGCCGGTGTCGAAGGTTTGCAGCACCAGCTTCTTGCCATTGACCCCGCCGGCAGCGTTGATCTCTTCCAACGCGACTTCGATCGCGACGCCGTTCCGTTTTGCTTGCGTGGCATAGGGTCCTGTAGTGGAAGCGCTGTAACCGAGGATCAGGTCCTTCGCACCAGCAGCGCCTGGCATGGCCGCGAGAGCCGCCAGCGCTATAAACAAGCTAAGATGACGTTTCAACATGTCCTAGGCTCCTGCAGTTAGTGGGTTTGAACGTTCTTGGAATGCTTCTCTACCGGCTGTTGCGCGTTCGAGAAATAACTTGCGATGAGTTCGTCACAATGTGCGAGCTCGCTTGACGGCGCTGATTTGACGATCTTCCCGAGATTGAGGACGTAGCTGCGGCTGCTGCATTCGAGCGCGAGGCGCGTATTCTGCTCGACCAAAAGTATCGCGATATCGCGTTCGCAGAGCTCCATGATGATGCGGAACACTTCATCGACGAACATCGGACTCATGCCAAGCGACGGCTCGTCAAGCAGCATCAGCTTCGGCCGGGCCATGATGGCGCGCCCAATGGCGAGCATTTGCTGTTCCCCGCCAGAGAGGACAGTGCCGAGGAAGTGTTTACGCGTCGCTAGATTGGGGAAGCGCCGGTAGATCCAGGCGAGGTCGTCGGCGACGCCCTGCCGGTCGGTGCGGTGATAGGCGCCCATCAGGAGGTTCTCTTCAACCGTTAGCGACACCAGGATGCGCCGGCCTTCGGGCACCAGCGCGACGCCTGAACGCACGCGGCGGGGCGGCGTCCATGAACTGACCTCGTCGCCGTCAAATTCGATCGAGCCTCGCATCATTGGCGCAAGCCCGAGCACCCCGCCGAGCAAAGACGACTTGCCGGCGCCGTTGGCGCCGATCACCGAAACGATCTCGCCGCGATCGACACAGACGTCGACGCCGTTCACCGCCCGCACCGGCCCGTATGATATGTGGACGTCGCGCACATCAAGCAGCACAGTTCGCCCCCTTGGTCCGAGCCGGCAAAGGCGCCTTGTTAGTCCTGTCGCCGAACCCCAGATAAGCGTCGATGACAGTTTGATTGCGCTGCACGTCCGCAAGGCCGCCCTCAGCGATGTGACGGCCAAAATGCAGAACCACGACGTGATCACAGAGGGAGCTGACGAAATTGAGATCGTGCTCGATCAGCAGCATCGTCACCTCCGGGCCGACTGCGCTGCGCAACGTGCCGATCAGCTCGTTGCGCTCCGCGGTGTTCAGGCCCGCCGCCGGCTCGTCGAGCAACAGCAATTTGGGCTTTGTGACCAGCGATCGGGCAAGCTCGACGCGCTTCTGCATGCCGTAGGACAGACCCTCGGCGAGCAGATCGGCCTCTTCTTCCAGCCCGACCGCCTTGATTGCGTCGAGCGCTTCCTTAACCGCCTTGCGATTGAAGCGCGACACCATCGGCACGAGCGCCGTGGCCAGGATGCCGGTGCGATGATGCTGGCCGAGCATTACGTTCTCGAGCACGGTGAGGTGCTTCATCAGCCGCGGATTCTGGAAGGTACGGCCGATCCCAAGACGCACCCGCTTTGCGAGGGGCACCGCGGCAATGGGCTGCCCGTCGAGCAGGATCGCGCCGGAGGTCGGCGCATAGACGCCGTTCAGCAGATTGAACAGCGTCGTCTTACCGGCGCCGTTGGGGCCGATGATCGCCGTGCGCGAGCCGGCTTTGATGTTGATGTTCAACGATTCCATGACCGCGAGGCCGCCGAACAGCAGCCCGAGATCGCGGATGTGCAGGACGTAACGGTCGTCTTGCATCACACACTGCTCCGCCGGAAACGGCGCAGGAGACCGCGGGTCAGCACTCCTTCCGGACGCCAGACCATCAGCACCACTATGATGGCGCCCAGCATGATGTAGCGCCACTCGCCGCTGGTGCGCAGAACCTCCGGCAGCAACGTGATCGCGCAGGCGCCGAGCAACGGGCCCCACCAAGTCTGTACGCCTCCGAGCAGCGCGAATAGCACCGCGTTGGCGGTCAGGAGGAAATTGAAATTTTGCGCCTCGACGTAGCTGTAATGATGGGCGTAGAGCGCACCGGCGACACCGGCGAAGGCCGCGCCGATCATCATCGCGAGTACTTTCGCGGTGGGGACGCCAATGCCGAATACAGCGGCAGCGCGCTCATCGTTACGCACCGCGGTGAGGATGAGTCCGAACCGCGTCGACATCAGATATGCCACCGTGACCACTACGATAGCGGCGGCGACGGCAATCGGGCCCAGGCCAAGATAGCCGGGCACGACATATCCGTTGGCGCCGCCGATGGCATTGATATTGACCAGGATGGCGACCACTACCTCAGCAAACGCGAATGTCGCCAAGGCGAAGTAGATGCCGTCCAAGCGCGCCACCGAGAGTGCGACTAGGAAGCCGGCGATCATTGCGACGGACGCACCGATCAGGACGCAGAGGAGGAGCGAAAGGCCGAGCTTGGCGCTGACGATCGCGGATGCGTAGGCGCCAAGGACGATAAAGCCGGCGACACCGAGGTTGAGTTGGCCGATTGCCAGCGGCATGTAGGCGGCGTAGGCCATGATGACCGAAAGCAAGAGATTAGCGGTAACTTGAGAGAGATAGCCGCTCATCACATTCTCTCGGTGGTGCTAACACGGTTGCCGAGCAGTCCGCCGGGATAGCAAATGAGCAAAAGCAGCAGCATGCCATAGACCACTGCGTTGACCGCTCCCGAGCTGACGTAAGCGATCGCGAGAACCTCGATTACTCCGACGACGAAGCCGCCGATGACCGCGCCCCAGACGCTGCCCATGCCGCCGAGCACCATCGCAGAAAGGCCTTTGGCGGCCACCTCTTGGCCCATGTCCCACGACACTTGCAGATAGTTGAGCGCGAACAGGATGCCGCCGACGGCCGCAAGAACGCCGGTCATCAGGTAGATGCATGCGACGGTCTTGTTCACGTCGACGCCGAGCGTTTCGGCGGTGCGCGGGTTCTCTGCGATGCCGCGCACGCTGCGCCCGAGCTTCGAATGCTTAAGCATGATCGACATCGCGATCACCGACACCAGCACGACCACCAAACCGATCAGCTGCGGAACGCTGATCAGCAGGCCACCGAGCCTGATGTCCGAGGTTGCGAGCGGGCTTGGAAAGCGCAGCGCTTCCGATCCGAAGCCGATGATCGCGCCGTTCTCCATCACAATAAGAAAGCCGAGCGAACTGACCAGTGGAATCTGATGCGCGGAGAGTCGCAGCCACCGATATGTGAAGCGCTCGATGATCAGTGAGAACAACGCGGTGATCGCCAGCGCCGCCGCGAACGCAATCGGCCAATGGAACCCGGCTTTGAGTAAGGCGTAACTGGCGACCCCACCGACCATAAAAAGTCCGGGAACGCTGAAGTTCAAGAAGTTCAGCACTCCAATCGTCAATGAAAACGCAACGCCAACGAGTGAATAGATGCTCCCAAGCATCAGGCCGTTGATGAGCTGTTGCTCAATCACACAGGACCCCTCCGACTACCCCGCACCCGCTATTCAATGTGCAGTATGAGGACCAAAGCAAAAGAACCAGTTGCCGATGCTGATTGGTACAGGTTGCTAGGCACAAAGTGCTTGGGCAAGCCGTTGGGTGGCAGCGACGATCGCTCTCTCGTTTACGGCCGCATAGCCGAGAACCAATGCGCTGCCATTGCGGTGGTCAGCGTAAAAGCTCGACAAAGGAGGCGCAATTACGCCGCAGTTGGCCGAGCGTTGGGATGCCTCATCGTCCGTCAAGCGCTCGCTGAATTCGGGAGAAAAGTAACCAAGCAAATGCATACCAGATGTATTGGGGTGCACCGTCAAAATTTGGGACAGATGCTTCTCCACCGCTTCGACTAAAGCAGCTTGTCGATTACGATAAATAGAGCGCATCCGACGGATGTGCGCCGAGAAGAAGCCTTCGCGTATAAATGCGTCGACAATAGGTTGCGGAAGGATCGGCGGTTCGGGCAGGAGATCAAAACCAACCCGAGCATATCCGAAACGATCAGCAATGCGAGACGGCACAATAAGATAGCCGAGCCGCAACGACGGAAACAATACCTTTGAGAAGGTGCCGACGTAGATGACCCGTTCGCCGCCGTCAAGGCTTCGCAATCCTGCAGGCGGAAGACCCGAATAGCGAAATTCGTTGTCGTAGTCGGTCTCAATTATCCAGCAGTCGGACTCATCCGCAAACGTGAGCAATTCGAGCCGACGCTGTAGCGACATCGATACACCCAACGGATATTGATGCGATGGCGACACCACGATCATGCGCGGTCGGGTGCCCGTTTTTGCGCCTTCCGAGAGTGACAATCCTTCAGCATCTACTGGCACGGGAACTACGAACGTGTCGGCCGCGGAAAGAGCAGCGCGCAATCCGGGGTAGCCAGGGTCTTCGACCCAGACTGGGTCCTGAAGATCGAGCAGTAAGCGCGCGGCCATGTCGATGCCGTTTTGTGCACCAGTAGTGATGATCACGTCGTCGGGGCGACATTCGATCATTCGCGCCGTGCGTAAATAATCGCAGATCGTCTCTCGTAACGGTTCGTAACCGCGGGGATCAGACTGTGTCAGGAGCGACCGAGACGGCGAGCGCCAAATGCGGGATACTTTCTCCCAGGTCTCGAACGGAAACAAAGATACGTCGGGGAGCCAAGGGGCGAACGCCTTATATGGCTCGCGCCTTGGCGGAAGGGCCATGGTCAGAAGGCGGCCGCGACGGGAAAGATCGAGAGTGCAAGCGACGTTCGATCGCGCCAAGTGCAATCCAACTGGTAACGTAACTTCATCAGGGAGCATGTCGGCAACGTATGTTCCGGAGCCGATTCGCCCCTCGAGATAGCCTTCGGCAATCAGGTGTTCGAAGGCGCCAAGTATGGTATTGCGTGAACAGCCAAGTTCTTCCGCGAGCAGGCGCGTAGCCGGCAAGCGCGTGCCAGCGGGCAAACGGCGGCTGATGATAGCCTGCCGCAGCTGCTCGTAAAGTTGGCGCCAAAGCGACGTGGATGATCGTGCGTCAAGCCAAAAATCGACGAAAACGGCAAAGCTGGCGCGCTTCCGACGCCCCTTAAAACCATCGATCCTTCGCCGCTGGGCAGCGCTGTACCGGTGTCCCTGCAAGGTGTTCGCTGTGGCGATCTCATAGAACTCGTTGGCCGGCACTCCTTCCGCTGCCGAACACGTTGCGCGAGACAAAAGAGGCGCTGACGGCGGGCTTGGTTCGCGCCCGCCCGGTATTTGCATGTTGCGCCTGACGCGCCCGCGAACTCTGACCTTGGGCGACACTCGCTGTCTCTCCCTTAGTTTATATTTTTTATCATTCCAGTGTGTATGATCCATCGGGTCTGTCAAGACTCCGCTGAACCGGCGTCGGTTAACTATTGCAAAGGAAGGCCCATACACGGCCTGAACGGATCAGGTCGCGGCCAAAGCTGCCCGGTATCAGCCGACGCAGTGCGAGTTGGATCTGCCGGCCGCTTCACTCTCGTTTAAAAATGTGGCGCTCAGCGGAATCCGGCAGCGTTTGTGGCGACAGTATGCACCGCAGCGTCCCTCGCTAGGCGCAGCACCCCCTTGAATGCTTTTTTTCTGCAAGGACATCACCTTACTGATCATGGCGCTATCCGAAGGGGGCGGTTCCGCGTGCCTCGCCAGTGAAAATGATTTCGAAGACACCTTTCTACCGACCGCGCAGAAGCCGGTGCTCAATCAGCAGATGAGAGGACACAAAAGTCTGGACCTCCCAAAACGAGACCTCTAACTAGGTTGTTAGCGTCGGAGGTGCTCCAGCGCCGGCCGACTCAACGGGAGATCGCATGCGTATCGCACAAATATCGCCGCTCACCGAAGCTGTTCCTCCTAAGTTTTATGGCGGCACCGAACGCGTGATTTCATGGCTCACGGATGAGCTCGTCGCCGAGGGTCACGATGTCACCTTGTTTGCGAGCGGCGATTCCAAGACCTTAGCGCGGCTCGAAGCAATCTGGCCGCGGGCGCTGCGGCTCGATAGTTCGATCCGTGATCCTTACGCACTTCACATGACGATGCTGGAACAAGTGGGAAGGCTGGCGAACGAATTCGATATCCTGCATTTCCACCTCGATTACTTTCCGTTTTCGCTGTTCTCCCGGCAGTCGACCCCGTTCATCACTACGCTGCATGGCAGGCTCGATCTTCCGGAGCATCAGCCATTGTTCACCACATTCTCATCGGTGCCGGTGATTTCAATTTCCAACTCGCAGCGCCGGCCCGTACCACAAGCCAACTGGGTCAGGACCATCTATCACGGTCTGCCGGCACAGCTGTTAACCCCACAGCCGGTGAAGCCGAACTATCTCGCATTTCTTGGACGCATTTCGCCAGAGAAACGGCTGGATCTTGCCATACGCATCGCCGAGCGCGTCGGTCTGCCGATCAAGATCGCCGCCAAGATCGACAAGTTCGATCGCGGATATTTCGAAGAGCAAATCAAACCGCTGATGAGCTTGCCGTTCGTCGAATATGTCGGCGAGATCAACGATGCTCAGAAGCCGGACTTTTTAAGTGGAGCGATTGCCCTCCTGGTGCCTATCGACTGGCCGGAGCCGTTCGGACTTGTGATGATCGAGGCGATGGCCTGCGGCACGCCGGTGATCGCGTTCAATCGCGGTTCCGTGCTCGAGATCGTTGACGATGGCCTGACCGGGTATATCGTCGAGGACGAGACCAGCGCGGTCGCCGCGGTGGAGCGGATTTCCGGGTTATCGCGGCAACGCGTGCGGTGGCGCTTCGAGCAGCGCTTTACCGCGCAACGCATGGCTGACGAATACTTGGCCGTTTACCGCGGTCTCATCGAACAGGCCGCGCCGCAATCTCGCGTAGCAACAGCGTAACGCGTGCTACTCCTTTTTATTAGGCGCTTCGCGCCGCGCATCCGTCATGGGAACCGCCCGGTATTATCAGCTAACGCGGTTCAACCGATGGGACCGTCGCTCGGATCGAGTGTGAGCCCCGACTTCGGCCTCTCGAGCGGCCCCCGCACCAGCCGAGAGGACTGAGGAATCAAACGACACTTGGCCAACACTGCCGGCAGCATATTGAGATCCAACCGGCGCAATCTTATCTTCCCTTTGTCGGAACAGAATCATTCTTACTTTCTTGCGAAGCCAGCAGGCCTGATTTTTCGCCGCTGTCTGAGCTGAGCCGCATCCAGTAACATTTTACCAGCCCAACGATAGACATTTCGGCTGCGCACGACATCGCGCATCAATTGCATTCGCTCGCGTTGCTCTTGCTCCGACATCCGAAGCGCTTGGCTGATGGCATCGGCCACCGCGAGCGCATCATACGGGTTTACGATCAAAGCCTTTGATAACTCCCGAGATGCTCCGGCGAATTCGGATAAAATCAAAATGCCGAGTTCATCGTCGCGAGCGGCGACAAATTCCTTTGCAACCAGATTCATGCCGTCATGAAGGCTCGAGACTACGCAAAAGTCCGCCGCACGAAATAGCTCGAATACCTCGCCGGGTTCGCAATGCCGCACGACGAGCAAAACGGGCTGATAATTCTCGGTGCCGTACCTGTCGTTGATCTCGCATACAGCCGCCCGCACTTCTTGCTCCAGATCGCGATAAGTCGCGATTCGCCGGCGTGTCGGTGCGGCCACCTGTAGGAACACGAAGCGCCCAAGCCATTCAGGGTTGTAAGCCAAAAACTTCTCAATGGCTCTTAAACAATCGAAAATTCCTTTCGTGTAGTCGAACCTTTCGATACTCAGGCCAAGGCGCACGTCCCACCCCAGCCCCAGGCGCGCGCGTACCGAAGCCCGGCATCCAGCAACGGATTGCTGGCCAGCAAGACTCGCTGGCGGCCAATCGATGGAAATCGGATACGGACGTACAAAAGTCTCACCGCCGGCAACGACGACTGAGGCGTGTTCGCGATCGAGTTGGCTTTCAACAAATCGGCCAACGGTGTCGATGAAATGATTGCAATAAGCTTGCGTGTGAAAACCGAGGATCGAGCTGCCCAGCAGGCCTCTTATTATTTCTGCTTTCCACGGGAAAATGCCGAACGTTTCTGGGTTCGGCCAAGGGATATGCCAGAACGTGATGATCGTGGCTTCCGGTAACCGCTCGCGAATCATCCTTGGCAGCAATGCAAAATGATAATCTTGTACCAAGATAATTGGGTCTTCACGCTTTGCTTCCTGGACGACAGCCTCTGCGAACCGCGCGTTAACGGCGCGGTATTGCTTCCAATCGGCGTCCCTGAAGGTCGGCCGCACAAACACGACATGACAAAGCGGCCAAAGGCCTTCATTGGCAAGTCCGTAGTAGTATCCGTCTTGTTCCTCCTCCGAAAGCCAGACGCGGCGAAGCGAATATCTTGGAGATGCGGGTGGTACCTGAATCCGGTCCGTCGCGTCGACGACTTCGCGGTCGGCATTGCCGCTGCCGTGAGCAATCCAGGTCCCCCCGCACGCCCGCATCACCGGTTCAATTGCCGCCACCAGCCCGCTTGCCGGGAGCTGAAGTGCTATTTCGCCTGCTTTGCGATTGTGGATATAGGGCTCTCGATTCGAGACGACGATGATTTCCGTGTCGGGTAGCGCGCTTGCCAGAGTCAAACGCAATGTTTCACGGCTCCATTGGACGGAAGTTGTGTCAATTGAACTTCTTGTTTCATCAAGTTCGTGTAACGAATGACGCTCCCAACCGAGAAACGACGCGCCACGATTGTCCATGTTACCAGGGTCCCGACATGTCCTGCACAATACAATACTTGATCCTTTAGCGCATTAACGCGGGCACCTCCTAGTACCACTTCGACTCCACATGCTGCAGACTAGACAATCCGGCCGCATTCACTTGAAGAGCGCGGTCATGCGGCGTCAGAGGGACACGAATTAGAAATTGATGCCGTTTACGACGAACCGAGGGCGTCGAGGCGCGAGTGTTGCTCGATGCGCCCGTACTCTTTTTCGGAGTTCAAGCGGCCGGTTGCTGCTGAGGTTCTTCGTCGATAGGTTTTTGACATCAAGTGCTTTATTTTTCTAAATTCAGATAGTCTCACTTTCACCACAGAGAGACAACACGTCATACTACGATACGATACTGGTGATTTTGCGGTGGCTTATGTGCCGAGCGCGCTGCACTGTATGGGGCTCAAATCAGATGCGAACAATCGTCATAATAGGCGCCGGACAGGCTGGCGGCTGGATAGCTAAGACGCTTCGTGACCAGAGATTCGCTGGCAAGATCGTCCTCGTGGGCGATGAGCAGCATCCCCCCTACGAGCGCCCCCCTCTTTCCAAGGATGTGCTGCTAGGTTTGCGAAGTCCAGAAAGCACCTATTTGTGGTCTCTCAACAAGTTCACGGAACTTGACATCGATTTGATGCTTGGCTGCCGTGCAACTTCCATCGATCGCATAAACAAGATTGTGGCCTTGTCTAACGGTCGCGCGCTTACGTACGACCGACTCGTGCTCACAACCGGCAGCAGGGTTCGGAGGCTCGGCACTCCAGGAGCCGGCCTGCCGGGAATCCATTATATGCGAGGAATTAACGACAGCCTCGCAATCAGCCAATCACTTATCCCCGGCTCGCACATGCTCGTGGTGGGCGGCGGATGGATCGGGCTTGAAATTGCCGCCGCCGCACGCCAGAGAGGCGTCGATGTGGTTTTGGTTGAAGCGTCTAATCAGCTTTGCGCTCGCGTGTTGCCCCCGAATATTGCGCGCTACCTGCAACAACTACACCAAGACCGGGGCGTTCGAATCCTACTAGAGACTACGGTAAGCGAGTTTCAGGGCAGAAAAAGTTTCGAGTTCGCAGAGATGTCAGATGGAAATAGAATTGTCGCCGAAACCGCCGTGATCGGAATCGGAGTGCTTCCAAACGTAGAGATCGCAAGTGACGCTGGCCTAGAAACCAACAATGGCATCGTCGTCGACGTGTTTGGACGGACGTCGGACGCTTCGATTTATGCCGCGGGCGATGTTGCCAATCAACCCGATGGGTTCGGCGGTCGTATGCGGCTCGAGTCGTGGTCCAACGCGCAGAACCAAGCAATTGCGGTGGCGAAGGCCGTTCTAGGCGTCGAATTGCCCTATCAAGACGTGCCCTACTTCTGGTCCGACCAGTACGAGGCCAAATTGCAGATCCTTGGCATCTTCGGAAATTACAATGACATCGTCGTCCGTGGCGATGACAACAGCCGGTTCATATCCTTTTACATGAACGGCAACAAAATTGCCGCTGTTGCGGGGGTTAACCGCAGCCAGGAAATAGCTGTCACTCGCCGCCTTATGCAAAAGAACATCGAGGTCGATTGTCAGCGTCTTGTCTCGGCTGAAAATCTTAATGAAATTCTGCGCGGCGCTTCTTTGCCGTCGTGATGTAACAGCGGCCGTTGTGTAGCGATGCTTTGTATCGGCCTCCTCGGCGCGCGGTCCGCAGCGGTTAAGCGGCGCGACCGAATGGATTCTCTACCGCGTCTGCTTGCCAGCTTGCCAATCTTGTTATGCTGCGCATGAAAACTTCACCGCGCGCTCGGTCAATGAAGACGCCTATGCGTACAATCATGGCGCCGGGCATCACGGCCTGATTCCCCGGTGCAAGCGGGCGTCGACGGACGGCAGACTGGTGACGCTCCCGCGACCCATCGAGAGTCGCGGCCCTGGCTCTGAGATTTCCGACCCTGGAAACTCGCGCCGTTCGCGAGTGTGTCGAGTTGCTCGCACGCCACTCGACAAGGCACCCACATGAGATCGCGCCGGGCCTGATCGACAGTACTGGTACCACGGTTTACCCGAAACTGGACCTTCCCGCCGCATCATAGATCGAGCATGTTTTACCCTATAAGCAAAGGAGTAATGCCGTGAGTTCTCTGATCGACTGCGTGTTGCAGCATCTGGCCGTCGAAAATCAACACGATATGGACGCCATGCTGGCAACGCTCGATGGCGAAAACTCAGTTCGTGATGAAGTGGCGGGCAACTGCTACGAGGGCAACAAGGCCGTCGCAGGCCGGTACGGCGCCCTATGGAAAGCCTTTCCAGATTTTAACGTTTTTCCGCGACGTCTCATCGAAGGTTTGAATTGCGTCATCATGCTCGCGGACTACTCAGGCACGCATCTCGGCCCTTATTCGACAACCAACTTCGGCGAATTCAAACCCACGGGGAAAAAATTCAACGTGAAGCTTGTCAACATCATCGATTTTAACGGTGACAAGATAAGCCGCGAAACGATCTTCATGGATGTCGCGACTCAACTCAAGCAGCTGAACCTTTTGTAAGGTACGTCCTTACCACGGAGACTTGAACAATGCCGGCCTTCATCTGCACCATGTGCGGCACGCAGTATACGCCGAGTGCCTCGCCTCCAGATGGATGCGCAATCTGTCAGGAGGAGCGGCAGTACGTGCACCCGCACGGCCAGGGCTGGACCACGCTTGAACAGATGCACGGTTCGGGCAAGCCGTGGCTGGCATCTCACCGGAATGGGTACGCCAAATATGAGCCTGACCTGTTTGGCATCGCCACGGCGCCCGGCATCGGCATCGGCCAGCGGGCACTCCTGCTGCGCACGCCGCGCGGCAATGTGCTTTGGGATTGCATCACCTACATCGACGACGCGACCGTCGAGATCGTCGGGAAGCTCGGCGGGATCTCGGCAATCGCGATCTCCCATCCGCATTACTATACGACCATGGTCGAATGGAGCCATGCGTTTGGCCGTGCGCCAATCCTGCTCCATGAGGGGGATCGGGAGTGGGTCATGCGGCCCGATCCGACTATCGAGTTCTGGAAGGGCGCGACGAAGGAAATCTTCCCGGGCGTGACGTTGATACATACAGCCGGCCACTTCACCGGCGCCACTGTGCTGCACTGGGCGGCAGGCGCCACCGGCAAGGGCGCGCTTCTCTCAGGCGATACCGTGCAGGTCGTCGGACCGGACAAAACGGTGAGCTTTATGTGGAGCTATCCGAACCTCATTCCGCTCGACGCCAGCACCGTGCAGCGGGTCGCGGACGTGTTGGAGCCTTGGTCCTTTGAGTCGATCTACGGTGCCTGGCCGGAGGCACTTATCAAATCGAATGCAAAGCAGATTTTGGCGCGCGGAGTGAGCCGCTACATAGATGCGGTCAGCCAACCGCCGCCCGGCCAACGCGGCAACCTACCCGCGGCTCGGCCGGCGACGCGTCGGAGCGCTTGACTGACTGTGCGTCGCTTGAGGCGGGGGTGAACAACTGTGGGATGGCACGTGGCCGCTCGGTCAAGCGACCTTGAGAACGGAAGCGTTTTGGGCGTGGAGGTCAATGGAATTAAAGTCGCTCTCTATCGCATTGAAGGCACGGTCTATGCGACGAGTGGCGTTTGCACGCATGAAGTCGCACTACTTTCCGACGGGTATTTGGACGGCGACTGCATAGAATGCCCTTTGCATCAAGCGCTATTTCACGTTCCGACCGGTGAGGTGCGCTCGCCGCCCGCGAACACACCACTTTCGACCTACCCAGCGAAAGAAGAAGCGGATCGTGTACTTGTGGAACTTCCGGAATGACGATTACGGGTCGGCCAAGTCAGACGACGTCACCGTACCGAAATCCCGCTACTTTGAATTCCTGTCCGGCAGGGCGCCTTACATCTTCGGATTGTTTCGGCGACCATCCGCAGATGCGACACGTCAGGCCAAGAATGGCCTTCGCGCAAAACTGCGCTCAACAACGTCGCGACCGTTCTTCGGGATCACCGGCGCGGATTTTCCAAAGGCTGTGACGAGAATGAACTCAAGCACGTCTTTTCAAGTTGGAAGGAAGCAACATGCCGATGAGCACGGTCGCACAGCCCGGATCGTCATCGCCAATGCGGCAAGACCGTAACGCGGATGTAGTTCTGTTCTGCTCCGGCCTTGGCGGCGCTGCGGCTTATTGGACACCGCAGTTAGACGCGTTTGAGAAGCGTTTCCGCGTGGTGACCTACGATCAGCGCGGGACTGGAGCAGACCGATCGCGTCTACCTGAAGGCTATAGCATCGCGGACATGGCGGATGAAGCTGTGGCGCTGCTGGATCAGCTTAACATATCGTCCTGCCATTTCGTTGGCCACGCTTTGGGGGGGGTGGTCGGTTTAGAGTTCGCGCGCCGTCATCCTCAGCGCCTGAAACGCCTCGCGGTCGTGAACGGTTGGGCGCGAATAGATTCGCATACGGAGCGCTGCTTCGAAGCACGCCTAGCCTTGCTGAAACATTGCGGCGTGCCCGCCTACATCCGAGCGCGGGCGATTTTCCTGTATCCGGCCGCGTGGGCGTCTGCCAACGCAGCATACTTGGCCGTCGAGGATGCGAAGGGCGTGTCGCATTTCCAAGGGGTCGACAATCTTTGTACGCGCTTGGCAGCGTTGCGGGCCTGGGACGCCACCGAATATTTGGCCGAAATTCGCGTCGAGGTCCTGGCACTGGCCGCGAAGGACGATGTCCTGGTGCCCTGGACCGCATCGGAGGCTCTCGTCAATCGCTTGCCTCGGGGGCGCATGACATTGTTGCCGGATGGGGGCCACGCCTGCACGGTAACCTGCCCCGACGCCAGCAACGCCGCCCTGCTCGACTTCCTTGCAGCCTGAGAGCACCGCCAAACTGACGATTAATCAGCCGTTCGTTTGGGCCGTGTAACCGCAGATTGGGTGCAACGGGACCGCAATAGGCTTGCCGTTACGTTCGGAAATGGATCAAGGAAAATTCCGCTGTGGCAATTGCGGTGCCGTTGCGTATAAAGCGCGTTGCAGTAGCGCGCATCAAGAATTCGCATAACGACAACATACGGAATCACCCCGACCGTTTGCGAGTCGGCACGGGCACACGCCGTCAGCTGCTTTGCTGATACGTGTACCGCGCCACCGTGCTAAGTGGAAGGCGGGGAAGACAACAAAGTTCGATTGCCGATGGAGCGAAGCGCTTTCGCCTCAGTGGGACAGCCGAAGTCTCAGCCCCTTGCAATTCCGCTGCTCTTGCTGTGGCTCGTCGGCAACGCGCTGCGGCTGGCGATCCTCGCGGTGCCGCCGGTCATTCCGGTGCTGCGCGCCGAACTTCACTTGTCGGGAACCCACGTCGGCATCCTGACCAGCCTGCCGGTCGTCCTGTTCGCGGCTGCGGCGCTGGTCGGCTCGCGTTTGGTGGCGCGGGTCGGCGTCGTGGTAGCGGCGGTGACGGGGCTCTTCCTCACGGCGCTCGGATCAGCGCTGCGCGGGATCACGCTCGACGCCCTGACGCTCCTTGCCGCCACCGCGGTAATGGGCATCGGCGTCGCCGTCACCCAGCCGGCGATGCCGGCTTTGGTTGATCGATGGTTGCCACGCAACATCGTGCTTGGCACCGGCACCTACACCAATGGCCTGCTGGTCGGCGAAATTTTGCCGGTGGCGCTCTTCCCGCTGCTGTTCTCCTTGTTCGGCCAAAGTTGGCGAGCGACTTTTGTATTCTGGGCGGGGCCGATCGCCGCGGCCGCGATTCTTTTGCTGGTGATGGCGCCGCGTGATGCTGGCCAGCCCGCTGCCAGCGCGCCGCGCTGGTGGCCCGACATTCCGCTCCGCGACATCATCCGTCTTGGCGTCATCTTCGGCGGCGTTGTCGCGCTCTATTTCGGCAGCAACGCATTTTTGCCCGAATATCTCACCCAGACCGGGCGCCCCGATCTCGTCAATCCGGCGCTTACAGCGCTCAACGCCGGCCAGCTTCCGGCCTCGCTCCTGTTGATCGGATTCGCGCACCACCTCGAGCGCAGAGCGTGGCCCTTCGTGCTCGCCGGAATCATTGCCCTGGCTTGCATCGGGCTGATCGTCGCCACTGCAAACACTGTGACCGTCGCGAGCGCCGCAGTCCTTGGCTTTGTGATCGGCACCGCGTTCGCGCTCGGTCTCACGCTGCCGCCCCTGTTGAGCAGCACCGGCGAGGTCGCCCGCGTGTCGGCGGCGATGTTCACTATCGGCTATGCTGGCGGGATGGTCCCTGCGATCATCGGCGGCGTCACCTGGGATCTTACCGGCGTGGAGCGCCTCGCTTTTCTGCCGATCGCGTTGGCGGTGCTGCCGTTGATCGTGCTCACGCCAACTATTAGCTTTTATCGCAGATAAAAGGCGCTTGAGCTAAAAATACGCACGCCCTCGAGCGACGATCACTGGGCGTCGGACTTTTTGAAAATATCCCAGAGCGACTCTTGCGGATAGGGCATGGCGGACGCCGCCGCATCGGAATTTGCCGGTTGAGCCGCGCCGACGCCCGCTGCTTGGGGCGCAGGCAGGCCGGAAGCTCCGCCCTCGCCCGGCTGACCAGAAGCGGGAGTGTAGGGCTCACCCGCGGGCGTATAGGTGCTCGGCGGATGCGGGACGGCCGCCGTTTGGGTTGACGGCGAGGAATCCGTCGAACCCTTGAAATAATCGACGAGCGACACCGATGGATAGACGCCGGCAAACGCACCTTCCGATTGGGCCGAAGAAGCAGGAGGGGTCGCGTTTGCAGTGGAGGAATTCGGTGGTGGAGATGTCTGGGAGGTGGGAGCAGCGGTCGCTGGCGGTCGGTACGAAGCCGCAGAACTGGACTGATCCGCTGCCGCATTTGAGGAGGAGGGGGAGGAGGAAGGAGAAGAGAAAAAAGAAGAGCACGCGGCCAATGCCGGCAATAGAGCTACCACGGCAACAAGAGGAGTCCGGCGCGCAAACATCCGTTGACCGGTGACCCGCCGGCAGCCCCTGACGCACCCGCACCACCCATGCGTTGCCATAGCTTACATTATATCAAGCCGACGGTGGCGTTCTCAAGGCGGGCTGGACGGCTAACGGATCATGGCGGCGCCAATGCATTGCGATTCAACGACTCGCGATCGATATCGTCTCACAGGTTGAGACACCCGCGATGAGGGCATGACTGGCGGTTCTCGACCGTCTCGGTTTGGTGTAAGGCAGACCCGCTCAGCCGGATCGAAGGCATCCGGTTTTGCATTCAACCCTTGGGCAGCGATGACCGTCATCGACAGCAGCGAAGCTCCGGTCCTGGCCGTACCGCGCCGGCCTGAAGGCCAACTTAGTCTTCGGCAATTTCTGCGTCTCATCCGCGAGAATGCGCTTGCAACCTATCCTCCGGAAGCGTTCGACGAAGACATTATTGCGCAGCGCCTGCTGTGGCGCCGCACGTTTGTCGTCAACGAGCCGAGCGCCATCCGCCACGTGCTCCTGGACAATGCCGCAAACTACACCAAGTCCGAGGTCGGTCGGCGCCTGCTCGAGCCGGGACTCGGCCGCGGCCTGCTGACCAGCGAGGGAGAAACCTGGCGGCGCCATCGACGCATCATGGCTCCCGCGTTCGATCCCCGCAGCGTCGCCGCCTATGCGCCGATCATGACCGAGGTGGCGCGGAGACTGCTCGCGACATGGGATGCGCTGCCGGAGGGCAGCGAAGTCGATGCGGCGGCGGCGATGATGCAGGCCACCTTGTACATCATCTCGCGGGCGATGTTCTCCTCGGATTCGGATGAGGTCGTCGATGTCGTCGGACGCGGGGTCAGTCAGTATCAGACCAAGGTGCGGCCGCGCCTCCTCGACCTGCTGCACGTCCCGGAATGGCTCACGCGCCTCATCTCGCCGCGGCACACCGCGGGGATTTTCGACGAGTTCGACAAGTCGGTCGATCGGCTGCTTGCCGCGCGCGGCCGCGAGCCGCACGCCGCGCCCAACGATTCGTTGGCCCGCCTGCTCGCCGCGCGCGACAGCGAGACCGGCGGCGGCATGTCGGCCAAGGAGGTGCGCGACCAGGTGGTCACCATCTTCATGGCCGGGCACGAGACCACGGCCCAGGCGCTGTCCTGGACGTGGTATCTGCTGTCGCAGCATCCCGAGGCGGAAGCCAGACTGCACGACGAATTGACCGCGGTGCTCGGCGGCCGCGCGCCACGCCACGAGGATATCGTCAACCTGCGCTATACGCGCATGGTGATCGAGGAATCGATGCGGCTTTATCCGCCGGCGCACACCATGGCGCGCCAACCGATCGCCGCCGACGAGGTGTTGGGCCATCGCATTCCGGCCGGCGCCGAAGTCCTCATTGTTCCCTGGCTGCTGCACCGCAAGCCGTCGCTCTGGGAAAGACCCGATCGTTTCGAGCCGGAGCGATTTGCACCCGAACGCGCCGCGTCGCGTCCGCGCTTTGCCTATATTCCGTTCGGCGCGGGTCCGCGCATCTGCATCGGCGCCGCCTTCGCCATGGAGGAAGCGTTGCTGATCCTGGCCACGATCGCCCAACGCTATCGGCTGCACCTGAAGCCCGGCCATCCGGTCGAGCCGCAAGGTCTGATCACGCTGCGGCCGCGCTATGGGCTGAAAATGACATTGCAGCGCCGGCGAACCTGACAATATCGGAACTGGCCGGACGCAACCGGAGGCGCCGCATGGCGCCGCAGCGGCTTTCGCTTCCGGCCTTACTTTCGCTCGTTTCCCATTTCAATGGGCATGTTTTCGGTCGCACGCTCCTCCAACGACTGTCCGCCACGGCGCACGCGCATGAGCGACATCATGCTTTCCCTTGCCGAGATCGACCGCGTCTGCGGCCGGATCGCGCTCGCCTTGCACAATTCGGAACTCCAGATCTATGCCACCTTGGCTTTGATCGTGGCGTTGAGCTTTTTTCTCTTCCCGTCCAAGGACGATCCGGATCAGGTCTGACGCTCGCCGGCCGAGCCGGAACCGCTCGGCTTCTCGGGAGTTTATGGCCGGGGAGCCGACAGTCGGAGCGCACAGATGCTGAGCCTCGTCATCACGCTGCTGATCATAGCTCTGATCGCAGGCGTGCTCGGTTTTGGCGGGATCGCCGGAGCCGCGGTGGGCATTGCCAAGATCGTCTTCTTCGTCGCCTTGGTGCTGTTTCTCATCTCGCTTGCGGCGGGCGGTTTCCGCGGCTTTGGGCGGCGCCTGTAACCTCGCTCACATTGGCTCACGACGGCCACGCCCGGATGCGGCCGACGGCCTGAGCGGATATTGAGTTGCCGCACCCGCGCCCTTCATTGAAAATGCGACAGGGTCCAGCCGACGGTCCATTTCACCGCCGCCTCCACGATCCAGCCGAACACGACCACGCCGACAAAGCCGATCGAAGCCCAAGCGGCGAGTTTCGATCGCGACAGTTCGAGCGCGGCCACGGCGGGTCGCATCATCTCCATCGCCGCGGCGTGCTGATCGAGCTTTTCCGTCAGCGCCGCGATCGCCGCGCGGCTTTCGGCATGCCAGAGGTCGCGGATTTTGCGATCCTCGTCCGCCCGGCGCCGCAATTCATGCACGCTCGTTTCGATCGCGCCGATGGCGCGGCTGATTTCATCGAGCTTGCCCGGCATTTGCGCCTCCTTATTTCTCACATCGCGTCCGGCCAAGGCCGAATATGGTCCCGGCGCCCGCCGCGACCGCGCCGGGATTTTGCCAAGCTTGAGATTCACGAGCGCCTGTAGCCGGTAACCGTCACACCGTGTGCCGTCTTGCCGATCGCGACGGGCGAGGTCGTGGCGGCCAATGACGCCATTGCGGACGCCGAGGTGGAAATGTCCTTTACGACGGTTTCGAGTTCGCTCACGATGATGTTGACGGCGCCGCTGACGGCCTCCACGGTCGGAACTATGGCGGGATTGAACAGCGTCGCGATGACTGCGGCGATGCTTTCCACCGTGGGGATATAGGTGGAAACCGCCGATTGTATCGTGTCGATGAAAGATGCGGTGGAAGCTTGCATAGCCTGACCTTCCTTTCTGCTGGTTGACGAGAAGTCCCCGCCCATGGCGGACGAGGCGTTGACGGCGGCGCTACCTGCCGCCGATGATCTTGCCGGTCTTGTTGCTGGCGATGCTCCAAGCGACGACGGCGAGCGTCACCAGGGCGGCGATGACGCTGTCAGCCTCGCCGGCCGGAATAATGCCCTTCGCCACCAGCCAAGTGACAAGAGGCGGGATGACGGCGCGGAAGATGCCGCCGATTTGGTCTTGGTTCATGACTGCGACTCCTTGATTTGCGACATGTTTGTTTGCTCGGCCGCGTCGAGCACGACCTGACAAAGTTTCTGCACGTCGGCATCCGGAATCATGCGGGCGTACCAGCCGGCCTCGGCATTGATCCAGGCACGGGCGGCTTTGAACGCGGCGTCGATTTGCGCTTGGGTCGCCATGGTTGACCTTCGCTTCTGATTTTTGGAATAAGCGAATGAGGCTTTGCCGTTCGCTATTCATATGCGAACTGAAAGTGCATCGGATCTAGGCGGGTATGGAAATCGCCGCCCCACCACGCGCCCTCGGTGCCGAACGCGGCCACCACGTCCGCCGGCATGTGCCCCTTGGAATGCCCCATGGGATTTTGATCGGGCGCGAGATCGATCGCGGCGGCGAAAGCATGACACGACAAGCGATGCGAGCCGCGGATCGGTCGATAATTGTAGGCGCCGCCCCACAGATGCAGGCCGACATCCTCGACCCGCGTTTGGCTTTCGCCGTAAATTTTCCAGACGGCGATGAAGGCGCGCTCGAGCGCGTCCTTGCAGCGTCGATGGAAAAGAAACCGCTGAACGGAATGTGCAGTGTCCCAGCTCAGCACCATTTTCCACGGCGGGGTCACATAGACGAGATTTTGCTCGACAAAGCCGTCCAGTCGGGGATCGCCGTAGAATGCGATCAAAGAATCGGTATCGTCATGCGGCCAAGCATTCGTCATGCGCCCGCTCCGGGAAGAAAACATCTGATCTGAGTGACGCCGTCCGCGTCCTGATACGGCCACACCACCGCCGGCCCGAACTTGTTCGGCACTTTCACCAGGGCATCGTCAGGCACCTCGACCCAGGTGTTGCCGATTCGCACCCAGTAGCGATCGCCGCGCATGTCCCAGTCCACGTCGCGGATGGAAATTCCGTCTGCGAACGAGCAGCACATGCCCTTGCCGCTGCCGAGTGAATCGAACCAGGCCTTCAGCGGCGTGTTTGCGTAGCGGCCGTCGAGATCGCGGGCGAACACCGCGTAGGCGAGCATGATGAGACAGACGATGACGCCGCCGCAGGCGAGCGCGACGCCGATGACGATGCGGCAAAAGCCGTGATTGGCGTCGCGGGCGGGATTGACCGGTTCGTCGTCACGTCCGCGCTCGCCGGCGTTATCGAGCGGCGCCTCGGTGTTGACAACGGGCAGCACAGGATGATCGTCATCGATACGCGGTCGCCCGTTATTGGGCGGGATGCCAAAATGGCGGGCCATAGCGGTCTCTCGATCTCCGCAGTCGCTCGTGGCAACAGCGCGGATGGAAGAAACGGCGTGTCCTGACACGGATGAGGATCGTGTCCGGGTGTCTCTCGGGCGGAACCATTGCGCTATTGACTCGACGCTGCGGTGTTTTGTTCACGGCGCCCGGAAGGCGATGGCGCCGGCGAGCGAGCGGCGGTGGATGCGTTGTGGGCCGTCGTTGCCGTCCTCGATGAGCCAGCGGCCGCGGACGTCAGGGGAACCGCGGATGAGCGCGACATGCCCGTGGCCGCCGCCATGCGACCAGATGGCGACAGCGCCGATTTGCGGGTCGCTCGAATGGCCCCAATGCATCCAAGCAAGCGCGCGATTGAACGCTCGATCGGAGACGTGCAAAATTTGGCGCAGATACCATCCGCACCACGCCGTCGGTCGATAATCGATGCCACCCGCGTGATGGGACGCATAAACGTGACGGTGCATGCCGGAAACGCGATGCGTGTGATGATGATGATTCCGGTGCGCGGCCCCTGCGGGCGAAAAAAAGCCGACGGCGACGATGATCGCCGCCGCGGCGAGAAACGCTCGCATGAAGCACCTTTCGAGTTTTGATGATCACGTGGTCAGTAACCCGACCAGTCGTCAGAGCTCCGCGCTAGCGCTCCAAGCTCCGTTCGTTTTGTAGATATTGCCGGAAGTCAGGCCGGTGGTGGTGAGGGACGCCGTAAAAGCATACGCACTGGCGGCGTTCACCGTGGTACTCGAATCGATCCAACTGGATCCATTCCACCAATCCCACTCTCCGTTCGTGCCGCCGCTGTTAAACTTATAAAAGGTCATTGTCGGGGCGGCCCGCATTTGCTCCGTGAAAAAAATGGATGAAGTAACGAGCACGGTCGTAGAATTCGCAAAGCCCATCCACGGCAACGTCAGAGTGCCGTCGGCCGGGGCCGTTCCGTTGGGAAAGCACGACGAGAAGTAGCGCTGGGAGAACGCCAACTCGACCGCAATCGGTCGCAGTTCCGGCGGCGGCGGATTGGAGTTAAGTCCGGTGGCGACGCCGGGCGTGACCCGGATGTCGCACTCGGTGATCGAGACCGTCTTGGTATTGGCGCCGAAATTGTTGCCGAAGTCGAAGACAATTTCGAGACCGTCATAGCTGGCGGCATTCGCCGAAAACGTATAGGCGACCTGTGTCCATTGGCCGCTCGCGCAAGCTTGGAGACCGACCGCGTTGACATCGGTGGTGACCGTGCCGGACCAGCCATCCTGCGTGTTGGGGCGCTTCACCGTGAGCGTGGGCGTGATCGATGCGCCGGTGCCGTTGTAGACTTGCGCCTGGACGGTCACGGTCTGGCTGCAGAACGCCGCCGCGATCAAGCTTTCGATGCGCTGGATGATCTGCATATCGGTGATGTACGTGGCGCCCGTGACTTGAAGGCAGTTCTTCGTGGTCAGCCGGCCGCCCATTTGCGCGACCGCGGGCGCCGCTGAAGCCGATGCGGTCCAGGCAACGATCCATCCGTCCGCCGTATATTGCGAGCCCGATGTGCCGGCGGTGAGGCTTGGCGCTGTGCCGCGCTGCCACACGTCCATCGTGCCGTTGCGGAACTTATTGACCATGCCGCCGGGGCCGCCGAGCGTAACGGTCGAGCCGGAAGCCGTGACGACATCGCCGTCATTGGCTACGATCGTTAACGCCCCCGTCAAACTGTTCAGCGCCGATACGCCCCCGCCCCCGCCGGGCTGATCTACGATGGTCCATTTGTTCGCGGTGTTGGATTCCACGGCCAAGTAGCCATAGGCGGAGCCGATGACGGCAGAAGACGCCCCGTCAACGAGGTCGGATCCGGCCGCCGAAAGGGTGATCGTCTTCGTCGCCCCACAATTCCCCGATTCGTCGATCACCAGCAGTCGCGTGCCGCCCGGGAAAGAGCTTGCTGCCGGCAAAGAGACGACGCGCGACGCCGTCAGTGCGATATATGCAATGGTGCGGTCGGTCGGCTGCGCGGTATAGTTGCCGTCGCTCACCTGCGTGCGTATGTTGGTGACGACCTCCGACAGCTTGGCGGCCGGGAAGCCGCCAGCCGTCGCGCCGTCCTGGACGACCACACGATTGTTCGTGGTGTCGATCACCATCTCGCCGGCGGCGCCGGTGAAGGCGGCGACGTTGGCCGCCGAATCGCGCCGATATTGAACCTGGACGGCTGTGGCCATTCTGCAGCTTCCTATACGTTGCCGAAATCGAGGTCGTATTCGACCGCGAGCGTGAACGGCGTGCCGAAGTCGTCTTTCGTCACGACCGTTTCCGAGACGAGTCCGAAATCCCACGAGCCGCCGCTGACCAGAATCTCCACCGCGACCGGATGATCGACGGCGACGCCGGTCGGCGTGTAATTGTAGACGGTGCAGGTCGAGATTTCCTGGAGGCCGCCGCCAAACACGTTGAAGCTCTGCAACTTGATGTAGAGCTCGACGCCGACATATTGCGACGGCAGATCGTACTTGAAGATGGAATTGCTGTTGAGGAACGCGAAATTGGCGCCGCTCGAATGCGCGGCGACATCCGTCCCGTAAAGACCGCGGTAGAGATAGGTCAACGAGTAGTTGTTCGCCGATGTAAGTGTCGCGGTTGCGTACGAGACAAGCTCTGAATCGACGATGCACAGCGTGGTGCCGAGTTGCGCGTCGAGGTCGGTTACCGACGACAATACGCCGGCGCTCTCGGCCATAGTCACGGCAAGCGTGTCGGTCGCATCAGGATTCATCCCGCTATAGGATGGCAGCGCCGCCGTGAGGACGCCCTGCGCCGCCTGCCCGCTGATGGTGCCGATCTGGACGTATGACGATCCATCGGTCGAAATCCAGACATTGCAGCCGCCCCAATTGGGGTCGGCAACTCCGCCGGAGCCGCCCGATGCCGCGATCCACAACTGCGGCGAGCCGGCGAGCGCCGCCGGCGGCTCGAAGATGATCGGCGTATTGACCGGGTCGGCCGCCGCGTTGCGGTTGAGCGGATTATTCGTGACCGGCTGCGTCGCATAGAGCGTCGCCGTGGCGACGCCGAGCGGAAACTCTTCGGCCGAGATCTGCAAAAAGCCGTTCTCGTCTTCCTCGATATCGGTGATGCGGATCGGCGCGTTATCGAGCCCGAGGATCGAATCCGTGACCGTGACCAAGTCCATCGGGTCGAGCAGGCAGTATTCCCACGACAGCCGGAACTTATAGGTGTTGCGGATGTAGACCGCCCGCTGCAGCATGAGCTGCCCGGAGATCAGCCCGACGTTCGTGTCGCAGATTTCGTGCGCCGTCACCGTCGGCGCGATGCGCATGCCGCTCGTGCCGCCGACATCGTGCGCGACCAGCTCGATCGCGTTCTGATCGCGCGACTCGACGGTCGTCAGGTTATAGGCGTTGTCGCGATCGGCGACTTCGAGCCGCCAGACATTGTAGGCTTCATAAGGGTCGGAACGCGAAACCTGCAACGGGTCTTCGTTGCCCTCGACCTTGAAATCGTCGTCGCCGAGATTGTAGATCGGCGTAACGTTGGGCACGTAGGACGCGGCGATCTGATAGGTGTACGTGATCTCGACGTCGGTCCCCTCATCGCCGTTGGCGAACAGATAGGTGCCGGCGGGCGACATGCCGTAAGTGCCGGCGCTCGTGGGCCACGATGTTCCTATATAAGCGAGCGCGGCGCCGCTGTTCGAGTATTTGACGCCGCCGTCGGAGACGAAGTATGCCGCATTGGCGACCACAATCGGCGGCGGGTTGCTCGATCCCGACGGCACCTCGCCGACCTGGCGCTGTTGCGAGGTCGTAACGTTGGCGCCGCCCACGGTCGGCGTGTCGCCATAGGGGATGAACTTGAGCCGGCCGCCCGACCACACCGCCGCGGTGTTGCAGAGCTGCAGCCAGCGCGCGAGGATGCTCGAGGCTTGCTCCTGGTCGGTCAGCGCCGGCGAGAGCCCGAC
>JASHRY010000057.1 GCA_030037105.1 Xanthobacteraceae bacterium | reverse complement strand
CTCCGGCCGCCCGCAGACCGTGCCGCAGATTGCGCGCGTCCTTGGCGTCACGCGGCAGAACGTGCAGCGCATCGCCGATCTGCTGGTCAAAGAGGGCGCGGCGGAATACCGCGACAATCCCGATCACCGCGGCTCGCCGCATCTTGTTCTGACCAAGCGCGGCCGCGTCACGTTCGAGACGCTGATGAAAGCGGCCGCCGGCTATCACGCCCGGCTCGCCCGCCGGCTCTCGCCGGCCGGCGTGGCGGCGTTGCAGCGCACGCTGCGCCGGCTGGCCGACGTGCTGCCCGACATCGATCCGGTCAACCCGAACTGAACGCAGCCTGAACCAAAATCAACAAACCAAAAGGAGACGTCGGATGAACGCGAGGATCCTCGAACAGTGCATGGCCGCGAGCTTTGCCGATACGCCGTTTCCAGCCGTCGTGGCCCGGCTTGCCGAAAACGGCGTGACCTCGTACACCGCCGACCTGGTGGCGCTGCGCAAGACCTACTACGACGCCGGTAACGCATCCCATGACGAAGCCATGCCGCTCACCGACGGCCCGGCGATCGCGTCGGTGTTCGACAGCGAGCGTGTCGCTGCCACCGTCAAGGCGATCCAGCGCAAGGAGATCGGCTACGCCGAATTTTTGCGTCGAATCATGGCGGCCGGCTGCTCGCACTACGAGGTGTTCTTCGGCGGCCGCAAGGCGATGTATTTCGGCCGCGACGGCGCATTCTATACCGAGCCATTCCCGCCCAAGGCAGCGTGACAAAAGCCGTCATTGCGTCATCGCCGGCCCCAAGGCGGGCGTAAGGCAATCCCTCATCGCCAGCCCAGCGCAGGGGCGACGTGCTTGAGGATCGCCTCGATGACGTGGGCGTTGTAGTCGACGCCGAGCTGGTTCGGCACCGTAAGGAGCAGCGTATCGGCTTCGGCGATGGCCTCGTCTTTTTTAAGCTCCTCGACCAGGATGTCGGGCGCGGCGGCGTAGCTGCGGCCGAAAATGGCGCGGGTGTTGTCGCCGAGGAAGCCGATCGTGTCTTCGCTCTCGTTGTCGCGCCCGAAATAGGCGCGGTCGCGGTCGTCCACCAGCGCAAAGATGCTGCGGCTCACCGACACGCGCGGCTCGCGTTTGTGCCCGGCCGCCTTCCACGCCGCGCGGAATGCCCGGATCTGCTCGGCCTGCTGGACGTGGAACGGGCGTTCGCTCTCGACAACTTTGAGCGTCGAACTCTGCAGGTTCATCCCGAGCTTGGCTCCCCACACGGCGGTGGCGTTCTCGCCGGCGCCCCACCAGATGCGCTCGCGCAGCCCCTCCGAATACGGTTCGACACGCAGGAGGCCGGGCGGATTGGGGAACATCGGCTGCGGGTTGGGCTGCGCAAAACCCTGGCCGCGCAGCACGTCGAGAAAAACCTCGGCGTGGTACCGCGCCATGTCGGCATCGGTCTTGCCTTCGGGCGGGGCGTAGCCGAAGTAGCGCCATCCGTCGATCACCTGCTCGGGCGAACCGCGGCTGATGCCGAGTTGCAGGCGTCCGCCGCTGATGATGTCGGCGGCGCCGGCGTCCTCGGCCATGTACAGCGGGTTCTCGTAGCGCATATCGATGACCGCGGTGCCGATTTCGATCCGCTTGGTGCGCGCGCCGACCGCGGCCAAGAGCGGGAACGGCGAGCCGAGTTGGCGGGCATAGTGATGCACGCGGAAATAGGCCCCGTCGGCACCGAGCGCCTCGGCGGCGACGGCGAGCTCGATCGATTGCAGGAGCGCGTCGGACGCCGTTCGCGTCCGCGAGTGGGGCGAGGGCGACCAATGGCCGAACGAAAGGAAGCCGATCTTTTTCATGAGGGTGGGGAAGTCAAAGAGGAGGGCGGTGGATGCCGGCTTTATGTAGGCACGCCGCAACGCATTGCCATGCCCCCTCCTCTCCGCGGAAAGGACCTTGAGCACAAATTCAGATCGCTATCTTGTATTCGTTCAGCGGTAAGTATTCGGAATCCGGGACAACACGTCCACTTAGCCCTCACCTGATTCAGTCGCGCGCTCCACGCGACTAAATCACCCTCTCCCGCAAGCGGGCGAGGGGAATTCTCACTTCGCCGCCACCGGCGTCAGCTCGAAGACGCGGCCGTATTTAGCGGCTTCGGCGACATCGCCGCGCTTCAAGGCCAGTCGTACCGTATCCAGCTTGCGCACGTCTTCCGGGGACAGATAGGGCGACCACGCCGTATCGTCCTCGATCATTTCGATCGGCACCTCGGCGGCGTATTTGCCTTCGTGGATGAATTCGGTCGATTTTTGCGTCATCGCGCGATCCTTCTCATGAAATCTTCCGACTAACGTTCTCGCGCAGGCCTATAGGCTTTCACCAGAATAGCAAATAGCCCGCATGAGTGGCAGTGAAATGCGGGAGCGGCCGACCGACTCAATCGCCGATCCCGAATATTGCTTCGCTCATCCGGGCCACGTTTGCTGTTGATAGCCACTAAACCTTTTTGGGGCAGATCAGTGTTATCTCAGGGAAGTACCCAATAAAATCGCCTTCGTTGTTGGTCAGCAATGGAGACTTTTCACACGCGGCCTGTGCTCCGATCAGAAAGTCAGGTAGCACGTTATTTTTTTGACCTCTATTTTCTTCATTGTATTTCTTATAGGCACGGCCTGCGCGAAACAGCGTTTCATCGGAACAAGGGAAACGTTCCGAGCGCCAGTTCAGTAATCACGTCATCAGTCGCCTCTTTACTTGGCAACCCAATCGAAAGTTCGCTGTAAGCGATGTCTAGGATTATTACAGGGCCAGATTTCTTTGCCTTGTTAAATTCCTCAACGCTCCATTGATGAAGTTTAGACTTGTCGTCCAAAAGGTAGATCACCACAGATGTATCGACAAACGTCGTCATTTTGTCCTCGTGAGCCTTATCAATTCCTCAGCGCTCATCGTCGGGGTAATGCCTGCGGCACGGAGATTTTCTAGAGTCCATTTCACTTAGGCTGAAGCATATCCTGCGTTTCGGAAGTAGTTTGCGCATTCCTGCGGAGGGAATGCGTTGAGCAAGGTTCCGATACGTCGCCAGGTCGTTTCGACGGTTCGCTCGTCGGCTTTTCTGAGCAGGGTCTTGAGCTTGGCGAAGACCTGCTCGAT
>JASHRY010000056.1 GCA_030037105.1 Xanthobacteraceae bacterium | reverse complement strand
ACAGCAGATTGAGCGGCAGACCGATAACGACGTTGAGCGCCGCCCACACCAGCAACGTCTCGCGCCAGCCCACAGCATCGTTCAAGAACGTCGATAGCGGCCAGCTCACCGTCGAGGCGAAGCCGGCAAACAGCGTGATGCCGGTGATTGGGCCGCGCGCGTTTTGGCCGTAAAGCGCGGTGAGCGCCGCAAATCCGGCGTCGTAGAGCCCGAGCGCCATGCCGACGCCGAGAACGGCCCAGGCGACGAACAGAAGCGCAAGGCCGTTTGTCGCTGCGAGCACAATCAGCCCGGCGGCCAATACCACATTCGAAAGCGCCAACACGCCGCGGCCGCCGTGGCGATCGATCAGGCGTCCCACGGCCGGCCCGGCGAAGGCGGCGATTAGCAAGGCCGCCGAGAACGCGGCGAAAACCCATGTGCGCGGAACGTCGATATTTGCGGCGATCGGGTCGGCAAGGATCGCCGGCAGGTAGTAGCTCGAAGCCCAGGCCAGCGTCTGCGAGATCCCGAGCGCCGTGACGACGACCGCGCGATCAGGCGGACTCTCTGTGGTCGCGCGCTTCACCCCAACAAGCCTTGCCGGTTCAAGCACGGCCGCCGAAGACCGCACTGACGCGACATCACGCCGCATCTCACCGGTGCGGACGCGGTGCTGCCTCGGGCGCGCTCAGCCGGCAACCACGCGGATTGAACGATCGAGCGCCCCGAGCACGCGCTCGAGCTCCTGCCCGCGCCGCACGATGTGACCGGTCGCCGAGATCACGCTGTAGGCGTCCTGCCGGCGCCCGAGCCGCGAATTCTTCTCGATCCGGTAGATGGGAAATTCACAGGCGCGGCGGAAAACGGAAAACACCGCGCGGTCCTTGAAAAAATCGATGGCGTAATCACGCCATTCGCCGGCGGCGACCTTGCGGCCATAGAGACTGAGAATGCGGTCGAGCTCGCGTCGGCTGAAGGTGACCTCGCTTGCGGAGGTTGGCGGGCGAAGCTCGCCTCCGCCGCTCCCGCGTCGGGGCGCCCCATCACGCTCTGCGCGATGGGGACCCCGCCAAGCGCTCGGTTCGACTTCGCCGAATGCCATGCGGCGCCTCCTTTGTCGTCGAAGCTTCAAGATCGCTTCATGATCGCGCCGGGCAGCGGCGGCGGCAAGGGCTCTTTACGCGCCTACGGGCATAACCGGTGGATCGGCGCGGCGATGCGATGCCGCTCAGCTTGCGGCAGGTGCGGCATTTTTGACTGTCGGAATCACGGATTCGTTAGGCTAATCATAATGCGGCCCCATTTCGGCCCAGCACACGCCAAGCTGGACTGCGAAACAGCAGGCTGTTGCCTCGAGGCCCGGTCTGGATCGCGCTCCGGATTCCTCAGCCCCCCAGCCCCCCGGGGCGTGGACGGACCGGGCCAGTGTTGTGTTTCGCGTATCGTTCAATCCCCCAATCTTCAGGCCGGCCTGCGCCGGCCTTTTCTTTGGGGAGACGCACGACGGCGGACGGATCGCCTCCGTCATTTGTCCTCCGTCACCTGTCCTCCGATCGGCACGAACGCCGCGCCGAGGATGATGCCGGGCTTGTCGCGCGTGCCTTCTTGTAGGATCAGGGCGGCGGCGTCGACCTCACCGGTCTTGATCTTGGAGACCGGGACGCTCCAGGTCGAATCGGTCCCGGCCCAATCGCCGAGTTTCAGCCAACGCCGCACCACGTTGTGATAGGTCACGGTGCGTCCGTGATTCTCGCCGCGGCCGATTTGGACCGCCACCGATCTCGCCAGCGGACAAAGCCACACTTCGCCGCCGATGTGCCGGTTTTCCGCGAATCCGATCTTTATGTTCAGACTGCCGCCGCCGACCGACATCAGCACCGGCACCGACATGATGACGGGATTGCGGTCGGTTTGCGCGATCGTGCGTTCGATGGCGGCGCGGTCGCTGCCGAGCACGTGCATCGCGCCGTTGACCACGATTTGCGGCGTATAGACCTGCCGATCGCCGCGCATGCGCGCATAGGCGCGCTGCCGCGCCGAATGCGCCGGACTGGCGAGCGTATCCTTCCAGCCGAGATAGTCCCAATAGTCGATCGGCATGCTGACGGCGACGAGCGACGGATCGCGCGCGAGTTCGCCGAGAAGCTTGTCCGCCGGAGGGCAGGACGAGCAGCCTTGACTGGTAAACAGTTCAAGAAGCGCGTGCGGTTGGCCGGCGCCGGCAAGGCTATAGGTCGCTATCAGGACGCTGACAATGAAGGGTGCCGACGCGAGACGGCAACGCAGCATTCCGATCTCCACCCCGATGGCCCCTCGATGATTGATAGACGCCCATAGATACCGGGCGCACCACTCACCCGCCACTCAATTCGCGGTGAGGGAGCGCCGCCTATGCAGCGAGACGGCGAAGCACATACTGCAATATGCCGCCGTTGCGGTAGTAATCGAGCTCTTCGACCGTATCGATGCGGCAGATCAGCGGCACGCGCTTGAGGCCGCCGTCGGCCGCGATGATTTCGGCGATGAGCCGCTGATGCGGCTTGAGATCGTTGTGCAGTCCGCGGATGGTCACCTGCTCGTCGCCCTTGAGCCCGATCGTCTGCCAGGAAGTACCTTCCTCGAATACCAGCGGCACTACGCCCATGCCGACCAGATTGGAGCGGTGGATGCGCTCGAACGATTGCGCGATCACGGCGCGGACGCCCAGGAGAATCGTGCCCTTGGCCGCCCAGTCGCGCGAGGAGCCGGTGCCGTATTCCTTGCCGGCGAACACCACCAGCGGCACGTTCTCGCTCTTGTAGCGCATCGCCGCGTCGTAGATCGTCATGCGCTGGCGCGAGGGATAATGAACCGTGTAACCGCCCTCGACGCCCGGCACCATCTGATTCTTGAGGCGGATGTTGGCGAAGGTGCCGCGCATCATCACCTCGTGATTGCCGCGACGCGTGCCGTACTGGTTGAAATCGATCGGCTTGACCTTGTGATCGACGAGATATCTGCCGGCCGGCGAATCCACCTTGATCGAGCCCGCCGGCGAGATGTGGTCGGTGGTGATGGAATCGAGGAACAGGCCGAGGATGCGCGCATCGATGATGTCGGTCGGCGGCTCGGGCCGGCGCGACATGCCGGAGAAATAGGGCGGGTTCTGCACGTAGGTTGATTTGCGATCCCAGGGAAAAGTCAACGCGCCCTGTACGCTGATCTTGCGCCAGTTCGCTTCGCCCTTGAACACGTCGGCATATTTGCGCGCGAACATTTGTCTGGTGATGTTCTTGCGGATGAATTCGTTGATCTCCCGGCTCGACGGCCAGATGTCCCGCAGGTACACCTTGCGGCCTTTCTGATCGGTGCCGAGCGGCGCCTTGGCGATGTCTATCTGCATCGAGCCGGCGATCGCATAGGCGACGACGAGCGGCGGCGAGGCGAGATAATTGGCGCGCACGTCGGCATTGACGCGGCCCTCGAAATTGCGATTGCCGGAGAGCACCGCGGCGGCAACGAGATCGCTATCGTTGACCGCCTTGGAAATTTCCGGCGGCAACGGACCCGAATTGCCGATGCAGGTGGTACAGCCGAAGCCGACGAGATTGAAGCCGAGCTTGTCCAGGTCCTTTTGCAGGCCCGATTTGTCGAGATATTCGCCGACCACCTGCGAGCCGGGCGCCAGCGAAGTCTTCACCCACGGCTTGACCGCAAGATCTTTCGCCACCGCCTTGCGGGCCAGAAGCCCGGCCGCGATCATCACGCTCGGATTCGAGGTGTTGGTGCACGACGTGATCGCGGCGATCACCACGTCGCCATGACCGAGCGTATCCTTTCGCCCCTCGACCGGAACGCGCTTGTCGAGCTCGGCCGCCTTGCCGAATTCCTTGTCCATCGCCTGCGCAAATCCGCTCTTGACCTCTTTGAGCGGCACCCGGTCCTGCGGCCGCTTCGGGCCGGCGAGCGACGGCTCGACCGAGGCAAGCTCGA
>JASHRY010000055.1 GCA_030037105.1 Xanthobacteraceae bacterium | reverse complement strand
ACGCTGACCTTGTAGGTCGCCGCAACCTCGCGGCAGCTTTCGCCCGCCGCCACCGCCGCAACAACACGTTCGCGAAGATCAAGTGAATAGGGTCGAGCCATCGATGCTGGCCTCCTCCCCAGCCAGCATCTTGAATCAGAACCAACCTGATTCGGGAATCCCAAATCGATTCAGGCTCAATGAAAAAGACTCTAAAGGTGGGACCGGTTTTCCGCCTGGACGCGCGACAATACAAAAGCTTAGAGCAGGATGACGATGCGAAGATAAGTCATCCCGCTCTCGAGCAACGCGTCGCGTCGCGACGGGGCTCGGCGGCGATCAAAGATATTTGGTCTTGAGATCGACGGTCGACTCGACGCCGAGACGGTCGAAATTGGTCGCGATCCAGGTGTCGGCGCGGTCGCGGCCGATGCGGTAAAGATGCGTCAGGAAATCCCAGTCGCCGTTCATCTTGCTGGAATTCGACAACTCGCCGATCACGTCCTCGCCATCGATCGCGTGAATGAGCATGCGTTTGCCGTCGCGCATCTTGCCGTCATCGATGAGCTTGGTCACGAAGGCGACCGCGCGCATTTCCCGCATCAGCGATGAATTGAAGGTGACCTCCTGCATGCGGCCGAGGATCGCGCGCGAGGTGGTCGGGATGTCCGGTCGCTCGGTCGGCGTGAGATGAATGAGGATGACGTCGCAAGCCTCGCATCCGTAAATCACCGGAAAGATCGCCGGATTGCCCATGAACCCGCCGTCCCAATAATGTTCGCCGTCGATCTCGACCGCGTGCATCATCAGCGGCTGGCACGCCGAAGCGAGCACGTGGTCGGAGCGAAGTTCCTCGGAGCCGAAAATCTTCACCTTGCCGGTGCGCACGTTGGTCGCGCAAAGGAACAGCTTGACCCCCGGTCGACGGCGCAGCAGCTCGAAGTCGACGATCTCGTCGAGCAGGTTCTTGAACGGATTGTAGTTCAACGGATTGAGCTGATAGGGCGAGAAAAATTGCGTGAGCATGTCGACGAACACGTAACCGGGCGAATGATCGAGGCCGAACTTTCCGGACATCTTGTCGATCGGAGAGGGTTGAAAGACGCCGGCTGAAGCCATGGCGGACATCCGTCGCCAGTAGCGGCTCAGCGTTTGCTTCGCCCCTTCGCGGCCGCCGACGGCAAGGCCGTAGGCGAATACAACGGCATTGACGGCGCCGGCGCTCGTCGCGCTGATGCCGTCGACCGCCAATCGCTCCTCCTCGAGCAGGCGGTCGAGCACGCCCCAGGTGAAAGCACCGTGGCTGCCGACCCCTTGAAGCGCCAAATTCACCAGCTTGCGGCCGGCAATCGGCGTGCTGCCCTCGATGTCGCCGGGCGTTGGATGCGCGGTCATGGCGCTCTCCTAGGCGCGCTCATTCGGACCGACGTCGTGAAAAACGGCAGTTTACCACCTGCCGGTGGGTTCCACCATCGTTCAACGTCGGATTGGGGGTCTGCGCCAACATGCTCATGCCGCGCCAGCCTTGCCAGATACGCTCGCTGAGCCGCCTGATCCGCGGTCATTTCGCCGTTCCGCGCCGCCGCCGCGGCGCGGACCAGCGCTCGGCCGCCGCGTCATCGGCCGCCTTGGCCTCGATCCAGACTTCTCCCCCGGCGGTTTCGACCCGTTTCCAGAACGGCGCGCGCGTTTTCAGATAATCCATGAGAAACGAAGCCGCGGCGAACGCCGCCTGGCGATGGCGCGAGGCCGTCGCCACCAGCACGATCGCTTCGCCCGGCACAATGCGCCCGTAGCGATGGATCACGGTCACGCCGAGGAGCGGCCAGCGCGCGCGCGCTTCCTCGACGTGCCTGGCGATCTCGGCCTCGGCCATGCCGAGATAATGTTCGAGCGTCAGCGCGACGATCGGCTCGCCGTTCTCTTCGCCGCGACAGAGGCCGGTGAAGGTCACGACCGCGCCGACCTCGCCATGCCCGCGCGTCATCCTCGCCGCTTCGGCGGCGACGTCGAATGCCTCGCGCTGCAGGCGTATGGTCGCGGTCATGGGCATCGCGGCCTCAGCCGCCGGTCATCGGCGGAAAAAACGCGATCTCGCGCGCTCCCTCGATCGGCGCATCGGCGCGCACGTGGCCGCGATCGATGGCGGCGCGGATCACCTTCGGATTCTCGAAAGCGTGGGCATATTCCTCGCCGCGCCGGGCGAGCCAGGCCATGAGCTCCGCGATCGTGGCAATGCCGGCCGGCGGGTCGATCTGTTCCTCCGCCTTGCCGATGCGCTCGCGCACCCAGGCGAAATAGAGAAGCTTCACGCATCCTCCCGGTTGAGGTGATGCAGCCCCGCCTGCAGGTAATCCCAGCCGGTGTAGAGCGTCAGCAGGGCGGACAACCACAAAAGCGTGATGCCGATCTTGGTGACCACCGGCACGATGGCGTCGCCGGCGTCGTCGGCAATGAGGAAACCGACGGCGATGAGCTGCAGCGTCGTCTTCCATTTGGCGAGCTTGGTCACCGGCACACTGACCCGCAGCTCGGCGAGATATTCACGCATGCCGGAGACCAGGACTTCGCGGCAGAGGATCACGACCGCCGCCAGCAGCGACCAGCCGTGGATGGTATCTTCCGCGGCAAGCATCAAAAGGCAGGATGCAACCAGGAGCTTGTCGGCAATCGGGTCGAGCATGCGGCCGAGCGAGGATTGTTGCGCCCAGGCGCGGGCAAAATAGCCGTCGAGAAAATCGCTGATGCCGGCGGCGATGAAGACGACGAGCGCGACCCACCGCAGCCAAAGCCCGCCGTTGAGGATGCTTTGCCAGAACATGCAGCCGACCACGATCGGCACGGCGACGATGCGGCCGTAGGTCAGGATGTTGGGAAGCGCCAGCGGACGCGCCCGCGCCGGGCCGGTCGTCGTCGTGGTCGTCGAATTCATGCCCGCACCATAGCGCCGCAGCGCCAAGACCGACAGAGCCTTCCGGCGCCGGAGACCGGCGCACCGACCTGCGCCGCGCGAAAATCAGCTTGAGCCCGGATCATGCCGCCCCCTCGTGGAAAAATCCGTAAATGCGCCGCGCCGTTTCCGCGCTGATACCGTTCACCTGCATCAAATCCGCGACCGAGGCGCGCTCGATCGCCTTGAGCGTGCCGAAGTGGTGGAGCAAGGCGCGCTTGCGCGTGGGTCCGACGCCGGCAATCTCCTGCAGCCCGGCCTCGCGCAGGCCGCGCCGGCGGCGCGCCCGGTGCGAGCCGATCGCGAAACGGTGCGCTTCGTCGCGCAGCCGTTCGACGAAATAGAGGACCGGATCGCGCGGCGGCAGTCTGAACGAGTCGCGACCGGGAATAAAGAAGGTCTCGCGGCCGGCATCCCGGTCCGGCCCTTTGGCAATGGCGACGAGCGGAACATCGACGCCGAGCGCGGCGAGCACCTCGCCGGCGGCGCTGAGCTGCCCCTGTCCGCCGTCGATCAGGACGAGATCCGGCCAGGGCGACTCGGCGTCGCTGTCTCCCTCCACCGCTTCGTCGGGGAGGATAATAGCGGGCGGCGGCGCCGCGGCGATGAGCCGTTTGAAGCGGCGCTGCAATACTTCGCGCATCATGGCGAAATCATCGCCGGGATTGAGCCCGGTCGAGCGGATGTTGAACTTGCGGTATTGGCTTTTGCGGAAGCCGTCCGCTCCGGCCACGATCATGGCGCCGACCGCGTTCGCGCCTTGAATGTGGCTGTTGTCAAAAACCTCGATACGCCGCGGCACGCGCGGCAGAGCGAAAGTCTCGGCGAGTTGGCGCAGGAGCCTTTGCTGCGAGGACGACTCGGCAAGCTTGCGGCCGAGCGCTTCGCGCGCGTTGGCGAGCGCGTGCTCGACCAGGTCCTTCTTCTCGCCGCGCTGCGGCACCGCGACCTCGATCCGGCGCCCGCTCTTGGCGCCGAGCGCCTCGGCGAGCAGGGCGCGATCCTCGATGTCGTGCGACAGCAGGATCAAGCGCGGGCATGTTTTGTCGTCGTAGAACTGGCCGAGGAACGCGGCGAGGATTTCGCCCGCCGACAGCGACCGATCGGCTTTGGGAAAATAGGCGCGGTTACCCCAGTTCTGTCCGGC
>JASHRY010000054.1 GCA_030037105.1 Xanthobacteraceae bacterium | reverse complement strand
CCGAGCGTGTCGAGCGATTGCAGCACTTTGAGCCGGCGCTCGGCCTGCGGGGTGATCCTGCGGTTGGCCGGCAGCGTGAGCAGCGCATAGGCGCGCAGCTTCGAGCGGCCGACCCGGCCGCGCAACTGATAAATCTGCGCCAGCCCGAACATGTCGGCACGATGCACGATCAGCGTGTTGACGGCCGGGATGTCGAGGCCGGATTCGATGATCGAGGTCGAGAGCAGCACGTCGAACTTGCCGTCGTAGAAGGCGGACATGATGTCTTCGAGCACGTCGCCCGGCATCTGGCCGTGGGCGACGGCGACGCGCACTTCGGGCACGTTCTTGTCGAGGAAAGCCTTGGCGCCGGCGAGGTCCTCAATGCGCGGGCAGACATAGAACGCCTGGCCGCCGCGATAACGCTCGCGCAACAGCGCCTCGCGCACCATGACCGGATCGAACGGCGCGACGAAGGTGCGCACCGCCAGCCGATCGACCGGCGGCGTGGCGATGATCGACATGTCGCGCACGCCGGAAAGCGCAAGCTGCAAGGTGCGCGGGATCGGCGTCGCGGCCAGCGTGAGCACGTGCACCTCGGCGCGCAATTGCTTGAGCCGCTCTTTGTGAGCGACGCCGAAATGCTGCTCTTCGTCGACGACGATGAGGCCGAGATCCTTGAATGTCACCGTCTTGCCGAGGAGCGCGTGGGTGCCGATGACAATGTCGATCGAGCCGTCGGCAAGGCCCTTCTTCACCTTGGCGAGTTCGGCGGCGGCGACCAGACGCGAAGCTTGCGCGATGCGGATCGGAAATCCGCGCAGGCGGTTGCCGAACGTCTTCATGTGTTGGCGCGCGAGCAGCGTCGTCGGCGCCACGACCGCGACCTGCTTGCCGTTCATGGCGGCGACGAAGGCGGCGCGCAGCGCCACCTCGGTCTTGCCGAAGCCGACATCGCCGCAGATCAGGCGGTCCATCGGCCGGCCGGAAGCGAGATCGGAAAGAACGGCGGTGATGGCGGCCTGCTGATCGTCGGTCTCCTCGTAGGGAAAGCCGGCGCAGGCCTCGTCGTAGAGCCCGGCATCGACAGCGAGCCGCGGCGCCTCCCGCAATTGTCGCGCGGCCGCGACCTTGATGAGTTCGGCCGCGATCTCGCGGATGCGGTTCTTCATGCGCGCCTTGCGCGCCTGCCAGGCGGCGCTGCCGAGTCGGTCAAGCTCGACGCCCGCCTCCTCCGACCCGTAGCGCGAGAGAAGCTCGACATTCTCGACCGGCAGGAACAGCTTGTCGCCGCCGGCGTAGCGGATTTCCAGGCAGTCGTGCGGCGCGCCCGCCGCCTCGATCGCGCGCAAGCCCACGAAGCGGCCGATGCCGTGATCGACATGGACAACGAGGTCGCCCGTGGACAGGCTCGTCACCTCGGCGATGAAATTCTCCGCCCGCTTCGACGGCCGGTGCGGGCGCACCAGCCGCTCGCCCAAAATGTCCTGTTCGCTGATCAGCGCCACGTCGGCGGTCTCGAAGCCCGCCTCGATGCCGAGCACCGCGAGCGCAATCTCGGAACGCGGCAGCGCCAGCGCCTGCGGCCACGACGAGACGGACGTCAGATTCATCAGCCGGTGCTCGGAAAGCACGTGCGCCATGCGCTCGCGCGCGCCTTCGCTCCACAGCGCGATTATGACGCGCTTGCCGGCCGCCTGCAGCGCCTCCACGTGGCGCTTCACCGCCTCGAAGACATTGGCGCCCGGCTCGGCGCGCTCCGCGGCGAAGTTGCGGCCGGCGCGAGCGTTGATCTCGATCGCGGCAGCGCCCTCCGTCGGCGCAAATGGCGACAAGCGGGCCAGCGCGGAGCGATCGAGGCGGTCGCGCCATTCGCCTTCGGCGAGGTAGAGCCGGTCCGGCGGCAGCGGCTTATAAGGCGCGCCGCTACCTGATTGCTCGAGCGCGCTTGCACGCGCCTCGTAATAATCGGCGATCTGCGCCAAGCGCTCGCGGGCCGCTTCCTCGGCGAGCGGCTCGAGCGCGACCGGCGTTCCTTCGACGTAATCGAACAATGTTTCCAATTGCCGGTGAAACAACGGCAGCCAATGCTCCATTCCCGCGGCCCGGCGGCCGTCGCTCACCGCCTCATAGAGTGCATCGTCCGGCCCGGCCGCGCCGAAGGCGGCGACGTAGCCGGTGCGAAACAGCCGGATCGTCTCCGAGGTGAGCTGAAACTCCGCCATGGGCACGAGGTCGAGCGCGCGCCGCTCGTCAATTGTGCGCTGCGTCTCCGGATCGAAACTGCGGATCGATTCCAGCGTGTCGCCAAAAAAATCGAGCCGCACCGGCGTGTCCATGCCGGGAGCGAACAGATCGAGGATGCCGCCACGCACCGCGTAGTCGCCCGCCTCGCGCACCGTGGCGGCGCGGTTGAAGCCGTTCAATTCGAGCCAGTGCGCGACGCCCGACATCGGCAACGCGTTTCCGGGCGCAGCCGAAAGCGATTGCCGGGCGACGGTTTCGCGCGGCGGCACGCGCTGCAGCACGGCATTGACCGTCGTGAGCAGAACGGCTGCGCGCGCGCGGCCCGTTACGCGCGCCAGGTGCGCCAGCGTCGTCATGCGCTGCGCCACTATGCCGGCATGCGGCGAGACCCGGTCGTAGGGCAGGCAGTCCCAGGCCGGAAATTCGAGCACCTCGATATCCGGCGCGAAAAAGCCGAGCGCGCGCGTCAGCATGGCCATGCGCGAGCCGTCGCGGCAGATGACGGCGAGACTGATCGCCGGTGCCGTCGGCACCGGCGCTGTCGTCGCGCCGGCTGCTTCGGCCGCGACTGCGCGCGCGAGGTCGGCGACGGCAAGCCCCTCGGCACCGTCGGCCATGCCGGCGAGGAGCAGCGGCCGGCCCGGCGCAAGGCGCTGGGCCGGCGAGCGCATCGGTGCTCGGATCTGCGCCGTCACCGCTCCTCCCCGGCGCGGGCGGCCTTCGCCTTCATGTGAAACATTCTGAGTCGGTCGAGCACGGCCGTGTCGTAATTCCTCGGCGGGTTCGCGGCACCGACGATCCAGGCGTAAAGATCGGCGTCGGGCACTTCGATCAGCCGCTCGAAATCGTCGAGCGCAGGCTCATCGAGCGTATCGATATGGGCGTCGGCGAAACGGCCGACGATCAGGTCCATCTCACGCACACCGCGTCGCCAAGCGCGGAACAGAAGCTTCCGCCGCCGCGTATCCAGGCCCGCGCTCGAGCGCTCGCTCATCGACTTTCCGCGTTTGTTGCCAACGCCAAAAGCCCGGACGGGCCGGGCGGGGATTTATATCAACGCTGTGACACGCTGTCAGTGACGCCGCTCCGTCAAAGTGGTAAGACCAAGCCCCTGGTGCAAGGGCGTTGAAACCAGAGGAGACTATGTCGTGGCACTCATGATTGTCCGCCATAAGGTCAAGGATTTCGCCGCCTGGAAGAAGGGGTTTGACGCGCACGCCGGAGCGCAGAGAAGCGTCGGACTGACAAATCCCCGCGTCTTCCACTCGAGCGACAATCACAACGAGATGGTGGTCCTGTTCGATGCGAGCGACGTTGCTGCCGCCAAGAAATTCGTCGCCAGCCCGGATTTGAAATCGACAATGGAAAAAGCCGGCGTCGTCGATCAGCCGACCATACTCATCGTAGAGAAAGCGGATTGAGCAGGCGGCGACACATCACCCGTCATCTTCATGCGGCCGAGCCTGCTTGACCGGCTCTTCGCGCCGCTGACAAGCCTGCCTGGCGTCGGGTCGAAGGTCGGAAAGCTGCTCGATCGCCTGCTCGCGCGCGACAACGAGCCGCCGCGCGTCGTTGATCTCCTCTTCCACATGCCGACCGGGTTCGTCGATCGGCGCAACCAGCCGAAGTTGCGCGACGTCACGCCCGACACGATCGCGACGATCGCGGTCACCGTCGATCGTCACCGGCCGCCGCCGCCCAACCGGCCGCGCGCGCCCTACCTCATCCACGCGAGCGACGACACCGGCGATCTCCTCATCACCTACTTCAACGCGCGCCGGGATTATCTGGAGAAGCTCTTCCCGGTCGGCGCCAAGCGCTACGTATCGGGAACCACCGCGTTCTACGATGGCCATCTGCAAATGGTGCATCCCGACCGCGTGGTGGACGAGACCGGCCTGGCGCGGCTGCCGCTCATCGATCCGGTCTATCCGCTCACCGAGGGTTTGCATCCGAGCCAGTTGCGCAAGGCGATCGACCTCGCACTCGAGCGCGTGCCGGCATTGCCTGAATGGCAGGACGCCGCA
>JASHRY010000053.1 GCA_030037105.1 Xanthobacteraceae bacterium | reverse complement strand
TCGAAGCTTGCCGACACGATTGGATTTTCAGCCTCGACGCCGACGAAAGGTGCACCAGGGCGGTGCGCGACGAAATCCTCGGCTTGCTCGCCGGCCCGCCGGCGAACGATGTCTACCGCGAGCCGCGCCGCAACTACCTGATGGGCCGCTGGATCCGCGGCTCCGGATGGTATCCCAACTTCCGCCAGCCGCAGCTCTTTCGCAAGGGCAGCATGCGCTACACCACCGATCCGGTGCACGAGGGATTTGAGCCTTTGAGCGGCAAGCCGGTCGGCACGCTGCGCAACGCCATTTGGCAGATTCCTTTCCGCAACCTTGAGGAAGTCGTCAGGAAGGTGAACCGTTACTCCTCGCTCGGAGTCCACAGGCTTGCTCATAAGCGCGCCTCGATGGCGGGCGCGTTCGGGCATGCGGTATGGGCTTTCCTGAAGCATTACATTTTCAAGCTGGGCTTCATCGACGGCTGGGCCGGCTTCGTCATCGCCTTGCAAAGTTTCGAGGGCACGTTCTACCGCTATGCCAAGCGCTATGAAGCGGCGCAGAATTGGACGCCGCCGGCGGGCGAACCCATCAGGCGCGAAACAAACTTTTGAGCCGGAGCTACATGCCGTTCGCTTGCGCCTTGGCGCGACCGGCGCCCGCGTCCTGTTTGCGGAGAACGCTGTCCACGCGCTCGATCACCGCGCGCGCGGAGACTTCGTGCATGCAGGCGTGAGCGTGGCGGCAGCGGCTGAGCCGGCGAAGATAACAGGGCGAGCACGGCAGGCTCGCCTGCAAGACCGCGTCAGCGCGACGGTAGGGACCGATCCAAATCGGATCGGTCGGGCCGAATATGCTCACCACCGGCCGGTTGAGGGCGACGGCAAGATGCATCGGTCCGGAATCGTTGGTGACGCTGATGGTCGAGCGGCGGATCAGCGCCGCAAGCTCGCTCAGCGTGGTCTCGCCGGCAAGATTCACCGCTCCCGGCGCAAGTCGCGCGACGTCCTGGCAAACGGCGCGTTCGCGGAGGGCGCCGATCAGCATCACGGCAAAGCCCTTTTGCAGGAAATAACGCGCCACCTCGGCGAAGCCGTCGCTTCGCCATCGCTTGGTTTCCCAGATCGTGCCGGGCGCCAATACCGCCAGCTTGGCGGCGTCGGCGCCGTAATAATGTACGAGAGCGTCGATCCGGTTGGTCGCCTCGTGCGGAATCGGGAAGGAAAAATCGGCGGCGCCGTCGTCGAGACCGAGCAACGGCCCGACGCCGAGATAACGGTCGACCGCGTGCCGATCGAGCGTGGGCAGCGGGATGTGGTGCGTGTAGGCGAGCCAGCTTCCCTCGCGGGCGCCCTGCCAGGCGTGCCGACGCGCGTCTTCCGGAAATGGTCGCGAAGCGTCCCAGACGCGCGCGCGCGGCCGATCGAATCCGATCCGCACCGGCGCGCCGGTGGCGAAGGCGAACACCGCGGTGCGCGCCTGCCCGTGCAGGTCGATCACCAGATCGTAGCCGGCTCTTCGCAGCCGGCGGGCCAAGCGGACATAGCCGATAAACCGAGTCGGGCGCCACGGCGTCGACCCGTCCTCGCGCGCAAACTCGATGACATCGGTGATGGCCGGATGATGCCGCAGCAATTCGCCGATAGTCGGCGTAACCAGCCAATCCAATCGCGCCGCCGGATAGCGCCGCCGCAGCTTGTTCAGGACCGGGATGGCGTGAACGACGTCGCCGACGGCCGATAATTTGATCAGCAGAATTCTGCCGAAGTCGCGGTTGCGCAGATCGGCCGGAGGCGGGCTCAAAAAGCGGACTCCTGATCAATCGACGGTTTATCCGGCCGCGCGTCGTACTGCGCTAGGCGCGGACCGGCAAGATCATTTGCAGCACGCGCTTGAACGACGCGGAGGTGTGGTGCCGCAGCATCGCGATTTGCCGATTGCCCTGCGAGGTGAGCCAGTTGAATTGAATGACCCGGCGCTCGCCGGCGAACGGCTCATGGCCGTGCCAGGAATTATCGCTGCGTTTGAAGGCCAGCATCGTGCCTGAGACCGGCGGCACTTCGACGATGATATCATCGAGGTCGCGGGCGGAGCGCAGCAGGCGCAGCCGGCCGCCGGCTTGCTCCCAGGTTTCGTTCGTATAGATCAGGACGGTGATGATTTTGCTGGTCGAATCGGTGTGGATCTTGCCGTCGCCGGCGTCGCAGCGGCCGCGGACCGTGGTCACGGTCGGCCGACCCGACAAATCGATCTCGAATTTTTCCTCAAACGCCGCGCGGAACTCGTCGCTCTCCAGTTCGTCGAGCAGCGTTTGGAATGCCGGACCGAAGCTGACCTGATCGACCGGAAAGCTGCCGGATGAAGAAATCTTCGGATAATCGGCATTGATCGCCGCCAATGCGGCCGGACCGATGAAACCGGGCACGATCAAATGCGGGAACGGCTCTCTCACCAGAGGCGTCGCGCGGAACGCCTCAAGTCTCAGGTAATTCGCCGTTTGCATTTTTTCGCCTGTTTGCCGACCGGTCGCGGAAACTAGCACCCCGCCGCGGCGGGGTAAATTATGGCGCTTGCCGGCGCCGTCTCGCTTTCCCCGCCCTGATCTCTCGCCGCGAAGGGGAGGGATCATGACGCCGTGCGCAAGCCTTGCTATTGAGCCCCGCTATTGAGACCTTGCCAAGGCAATCCGGGCCGAATCGGGCCAAAGGGCGGGCCATGAAGGACATCGTCGAAAAACTCGAGGCACGTCGCGCCGGCGCGCGCGCCGGCGGCGGCGAGCGGCGCATCGCAGCGCAACACAAGCGCGGCAAGCTCACCGCGCGCGAGCGCATCGAACTCCTCATGGACCGCGAATCGTTCGAGGAGTTCGACATGTTCGTCGAGCACCGCTCCAGCGATTTCGGCATGGAGAAGACGAAGATCGCCGGCGACGGCGTGGTCACCGGCTGGGGCACGGTGAACGGCCGCAGCGTCTTCGTGTTCGCCAAGGATTTTACCGTGTTCGGCGGCTCGCTGTCGGAGACGCATGCGCAGAAGATCACGAAGATCCAGGACATGGCGATGCGCGCGCGGGCGCCGATCATCGGCTTGTTCGATGCGGGCGGCGCCCGCATCCAGGAGGGCGTGGCCTCGCTCGGCGGCTATGGCGAGGTGTTCAAGCGCAACGTCATCGCCTCCGGCGTCATTCCGCAGATTTCCGTGATCATGGGCCCGTGCGCCGGCGGCGACGTCTATTCGCCGGCGATGACCGATTTCATCTTCAT
>JASHRY010000007.1 GCA_030037105.1 Xanthobacteraceae bacterium | reverse complement strand
TCCGCGCAGGCGAAGGCGGACGATCCAGTCAACATCCCCGTAGCCCGCATGAGCGCAGCGACATGCGGGAAAACCGATCCGGCTGTCGCGAAAATCCCGGATTTCGCTTCGCTCATCGGGCTACGCATCTGCCACTGGATCATCCGCCTGCGCGGATGATGACGACAACACGAGTCAGCGTTTAATGCCGCTGGTATCAGACTTTCACCGCGGTCGCGGCAAAGGCGGGCACGCGCGCGGCAAAGTCCTCGAGCCAGGCGACGAGACGCGGATGATCGCGGCGCCAATCGCCGCCAAAGCGGAGGTCGCGGTAGCCGAGCGCACAGGCGAGCGCGATCTGTCCGACGTCGGGCAGAGCGGCGAATGCCGGCGGCGCGGCCTCCAGCACGCCGAGCGCGCGCGTCACCTTGCCGGCCTGATGATCGAGCCATTTCGGCTCGTGACGTTCGAGCACGCGCCAGCGGCCCTCGTAGACGGCCAGGATCGAGGCATCGAGAATGCCGTCGCACAGCGCCTGCAGGCGCAGCGCGGCGAAGCGCCGGGCGGCCGCGCGCGGGATGATCTTGTCGCCGCCGGCGCGGTGGTCGAGATATTCGAGGATCACCCGCGAATCGTAGTACGCGGCGCCGTCCTCCACGATCAGCACCGGAATCTTGCCGAGCGGATTCTGCGCGCGCAGGGTGTCGCGCGGATCGCCGGTGTCGGCGTTCTCGATCCTCACCTCGGCGTCGAAGCCGAGCAGCGACAGCGCGATGCGCACCTTGCGGCCGAACGGCGAGGGCGGGGCGGAACGCAGGATCATCATTGGCGGCACATCGGCATCGGCCCCATTCATCGCGGCAGCGGCGCCGCGGCCGCGACTACGACGCCTCGCGGCGGCGCCAAAAGCCGCCGCGGCATCGGCTGCGCGCCGGCACGGCGCGGCCGCATCGTCCTCAAGCGCGATCCGATCACTTCAATCGGATAACGCTCCGGCGTCTTGGTCGAGCATGATTTTGTCGGAAAACCGGTTGCCACTTTTCCGGATCATGCCCTAACTGGTGACGACCAGATTGACGGCCTTCGGACCCTTGCCCTTCTTGTCGGGCTCGACGTCGAAGCTGATGCGCTGCCCCTCGATCAGCGACTTCAGTCCCGCGCGTTCGACGGCGGTGATATGGACAAACACGTCGCGCCCCCCGTCGTCGGGCTTGATGAACCCGTAGCCGCGCTCGCCATTGAAAAACTTGACCGTACCGGTCATTGCCATCGAGCAACTCCTTCCCCGTGTTGCTTCGCCGCCGTTCCCCACGGCACGACGGCTCGGCCGGACATCCCCACGGGCAAAGGCTTCAGCCGCGAACGGCCTTAAGTCACTCCGCCGGCCCCCCACAGGAGGCGGAACGTCTAAGCCAGCAACGGTTTTAATTAGACTAATTTTTGCCTGTGGAAAAGTGGGCGACTATGGCTTGACCGCCATTTCCGGCGCCAGCCAGTCGAGCCTCCAATCCGCCCGTGGCGGGAATATCCCACCGAGCGCCGGCAGCAGAATCCGCAGCTCGGCTTCGAGCGTGAACGGAGGATTGATGACGATCAGGCCGGAGCCGACAAGACCGGCCGCGATGCGGGGCCGGCCCGGAGTGAATTCGCAGCGGAGAATTCTGGGCACCGCTAACCCTTGCAGCCGCCGCGCCAGCGCCTCCGGCGCCGCGCGCTCGGTGATCGGATACCAGAGCATATAGATTCCAGTCGGCCATTTGCGGTGGGCGGCGGCGAGCGCGGCGGGCAGGCGCATGAAGTCGGCCGCGTCCTCGAACGGCGGATCGATCAGGACGAGGCCGCGGCGTTCCTTGGGCGGCAGGTAGGCGCCGAGCGCCGCAAAGCCGTCGATCTCTAAAGCTTTGGCGCGGGCGTCTCCGCGCAGCGTCGCGGCGAGCGCAACGGCCGACCGCGACTCGATCTCGCAGGCGATCAGGCGATCCTGCCGCCGCAGCAGCGTGTCCGCGATGAGCGGCGAGCCGGGATAGAAGCGCAATTTGCCGTCGGGATTGAGCGCCGCCACGGCATCGAGATAGGGGGCGAGCAAGGCACGCGGCGCGGCCGTCGACCGCGCCCGCCACACCCGCGCGATCCCCTCACGCCATTCGCCGCCGCCGCGGATCGGCTCGGGCGCAAGCAGGTCGTAGCGGCCGGCACCGGCATGGGTATCGATCACCCGGAAGGCCGCGGGCTTGCGGCGCAGATAGAGGAGGATGCGCGCCAGCACGGCGTGCTTGTGCACATCGGCGAAATTGCCGGCGTGGAACGCGTGGCGATAGTTCATCGCCGCAGAACTATCATGCCGCCGCGCCCGTCATCATTGACTTGGTCGGGATGGACACGATTCGGCGGCATGCGTCTCACGCCGGACGGTTCGTGGCAGGCGGTTCGCCCGCGCTTGGAATGGCCGATCGGATGGACCGCGGCGCTCCGACGACACCATGAGCCTCAGCCCCCGCGCAGCGGCGGCATGATCAATTGGTCCCGTCGACAACTGCGCCGTGCAACCGCGGCGCAGGCGCGGAACTTGAGGTCCTTGGAGAGGCAGAGCCGGACCTCCCTCAGCCGCCTCTTGTCGCAACCGATCGCAATGCCGTTCCGCGGCAATTGCGGGTTGGCCTTGACGAAAGCCTCGACGACCGCGGCCGGGGTGACGTTGAGCGGCTGCTGCGGATCGACGTATTCAGGCGGGATTTTCACGACCGCGCGCGCTTTGCGCACGGTATCGAAATAGGCGCGCGGCGAAAGTCCCGCGCAGGTCCCGTGACGGTCCCACTCATTGAAGATGAGCCGCGGCGCCGGCATCAGGTCGAGCATGGAAGAGACGATGCCGCGGTCGAGCCGCGGCGCCGGCACCTGGCAATATTCGGGGAATCCCTTCTCGTATTGCGGCCAGAGGCCGTGCACGATGAATGAATAGGGCCGCGCTCCACATTGCAGCCCCGCGCCGCGCGCGCCGCGCCGCTCGGCCGCGGCTGCACAGAAGGACGGCGACCACGACAATGAGAGGACATAGAAGTCGAACTGCCCCGGCTCGTTCTGCCGCGCATCCTGCGCGAACGTCGACGCTACGGCCATGACGAACGCCACGGCCGCAATGACGGCTCCCACAATCGACTTCGCCATGGTACCCCGAACAGGATTGCTGGTCGGGAGAGCGTAGGCGCATCTCCCGAACGAATCAAGAACAAGCGGAAATGATAATGGGGACCGGCCGGCTTGGCGTAAGCCCGCCAGTATGAGTTCAACCTTGCCGAAAAACGACCCAACGCGAAGCCGCCTCAAGCGGCCTTGGTTCATGGACGACAGGGAGCCCCTGCGCGATTTCGTCGCCCGCCTCGGTACGAGGCTGGAACGTTACGGCGCTCCATCGCGTTGCAATATGACGCGCGGTGCCGGGAAGATCCTGAGATGGGGCGGTCGGAGCAATATCGGTGGTTTGCCGCGCGCTGCCTTGAAATCGCGCTCAGCACCAACGATCCGCAGACCAAAGCCGCCATGCTGCAAATGGCGCAAGTATGGTCGCGGCTTGCCGAGGTGACGCCCCCTTCGTGCAACGAGCGCATGTCGGGCAACGACACCGACGACGGCGCTGATTAATCCGCTTGTCGCCGGCTTTTTTGCTCGGCTTCGGCGGCAAGCCGTAACCAGACCTCGGCCATTTGCTCCAGAATCGCTTTGTGCCGTTTATCCTCGGCCTTGCTTGCAAGGCGTCGGCATTCCGCGGCGAATTCTCGATAATCCTGCGGCGTTTCCATGCCGGAACAACCCCGGGTCAGGACGTGCCGTTCCGGGAACAACCGAGCCGTGCACGCGGAACTTTCCGCCGACAGCCTGCGCGCGCCCGGGCTAAACATTGCCAAATTTTTATGGCGCAATTTTTCACGCTATACTCGCGGGCAGAAAAGGGCCAATGGAGGCATTTTGAGACAAGATCGAGGGTAGAGGGTGGACCCATGAGATTGGCAATCGCAGGATTGGTCTTAGCCCTGGCGATGGCGAGCGCCCAGGCGCAAATCAGCACTGTCGCTCCCAGCAGCCAAATCGGCCAGCACGCATCGCACGCCGAGCAGCGCAAAAGCACGGAGCAAAAGCCGAAGGTCGACGAGAAGGCCTATGACGCCGCGCTGCGCAACCTGCCGGACAAGCAGTACGATCCCTGGCACGGCGTGCGGTGAGAAAAAGGGTCATGGTCGCGCGGCACGGCATGCCGGCCCATACGCCCGCTCGCGATCGAGCCCGACGACGCAGAAGTTGACCCCCCAATCCATCCCGATCATGCCGGTATCTTCGGCAATCGAGTAATAGATCGGGTGTCGGCGTCCGTCGTTGATCAACGCCGTGGCGCTGCAGAAGCGGCGCGGGATGGATTGCGCCGCCCAGGCCAGCGCCGCGGTCTCGCGGATATTCTCGATACCGACGATCTCAAGCTTGGAGTTCCAGAACGCGATTTCCTTGGTGTGGAAATTGGCGATGATGCGGTCGAGCGCGCCGGGAGCATCGCAGCCCGGCACCTCGCGATCGTAGCGCGGGCCGGACAACCAGAAATTCTTCTCGAGCCAGCTCGCCGCCCTCGACTGCGAGAGGGAAACGACGCTGAGCGCCAATGCGAGCGCAAGACCCGCGATCCGGCCCGACATTGCCCCTTAGCCCCCGCTGACGCCTCTTTCGCACAATTAAGTAAGCGTGCCGCGCCGGCATCCGCCGGTCAAGGCACAATCGCCGCCTTGCCATAGATTACCGCGCAACGTGGCAACCCCGCCACGCTCGGATGAGCCCGGCCTATGACGGGGTCCTTCCTCGGGTCGATCTCCGGCGGGCAAGGCTCAAGTCAGCTATTTCCGATCGTCGCCGAGAGGTGCTTTAATGAGATTTAATGAGAAGTGTCGGACGTGAGTGCGCGGGAGGCGCTGGATGCATCTGAACCGTTTGATTGTCGCGACCCTGGCCATGCTCTTCGTCCTTTGCAGCGGGCGGGTCGCATCGGCCGACTTTTTTGGCGGTGTCGGCCCGTGGATCACCGGGAATGATACCGGCGGCATCATTCCCTATTCGCCCGACTTCAAGCGCACCTACCGCCGGTTGGCCGCCGATTACTGCGCGCGCTGGGGCCGCCTCTCGCACGTGACCAGCGTCGATCGCGAATACGGCGGTTACATCAGCTTCGTCTGCATCGATCGTCCCGGCGTCATCCATTAGCGCCAATCGCCGATGACGGCTTGAACGAGCGCGAGCGCCGCCACCGCCGCGGTATCGGCGCGCAGAATGCGCGGGCCGAGCGAAAGCCGGATTACGTTCGGCTGCCGGAGCAGAGCCGCGCGTTCGTCCTCGGCAAATCCGCCCTCGGGCCCGATCAGCACCGCCAGCGGCGACCGCGGCAGCCCGGAAAGCGCGGCCGTCGGATCGGCCACTTCGGCGTCTTCATCGCAGAACACGATATGCCGCGCCGGATCGCGCGCGGCGAGGAGGCGGGCGAGCGGCATCGGCGGCTCGATATCCGGCAGCAACAGAATGCCGCATTGCTCAGCGGCCTCGATGGCGTTGGCGCGCATGCGCCCGATGTTGACGCGGCTGACCTGGCCATGGCGGGTGAGCACCGGCTGCAGCCGCGAGGCTCCCATCTCCACCGCCTTCTGCACCATGTAGTCTTGCCGCGCGGCCTTGAGCGGCGCAAACCAGTAATGCAGATTCGTGGGCGCGGCCTGGGCGCGCGTCTTGGCGCCGACGCGGAGCAAAACCGGCCGCTTTTGCGGGACGATCGTTGCGTTCCACTCGCCGTCGCGGCCGTTGAAGACGAGGACAGGGTCGCCGGATTTGCGGTGCAGGACCGTGCCCAGGTAGTGCGCCTGCGCCGGGTCGAGCGCGACCGCCGCGCCCTCCGCGAGCGCGGCCTCGACGTAGAGACGCGGACTGCGGAAGTCGTATCGAGGCATGGGAAAACGCGAGCAATATGAACGCCAGGGCGACATCGGTGATCGCGGAGCCAAGCACCCCGTGTCTGGCCCTGCGCCGACGTGGCACCGGCGCGTGCGGGGACGTTCTGCCGCCTTGTCGCCGAAATCAACGTGCTTTTTAATGGGCGCGAAGTCGGGGCCAAATCAGGGGATCGGGAAAGGATTAACCATGACGCGCAGCCTTGCCATGGCGCTGGCGCTCCTCGCCCTCCTCGCCGGAACCCGGCTGGCATCGGCGCAGGCGCCGCAGCAATGCGATAGTTTTCTCAAATTGAAGAACGACGCGGAGAAAAAGGCCGCGGCCGTGCGCGTCGCGGGCGAGCACAAGGCCGAGCGCAAGACGATTTGCACCCTTATTACGCGTTTCTACACCGCCGAGGCCGCCGTGGTGAAATTCCTCGAAACCAACAAGACTTGGTGCGGTATTCCGGAAGAGGCGATCAAGAACGCCAAAGCCAGCCACGAACGGACGCTGAAATTCCGCGTCGCCGCCTGTACCGAGGCTCCCGCTGCGCGGCCGAAACCGCCGTCGCTCAGCGATGCGATCAGCACGCCGTCCGTGGACACCGCGGGCAACACCAGTACCGGCGGCGGCATCCTCGACTCGCTTACCGGAAATCCGCTGGCGAGATGAGCCGGGCGGCCGGTTCGGTCGCCGACGCGACCGGCAATTGGGTCGACACGCGCGCGCCGGCCTGGTCGCGTCCTTATCTGCGCCTGGCGCGGCTCGACCGCCCGATCGGCTCGTGGCTTTTGCTCCTGCCCTGCTGGTGGTCGTGCGCGCTTGCCGCGATCGCCGCGCAGCGGGCGACGCCGAACCTTGCGCATCTTGCGCTGTTCTTCGTCGGCGCGTTCGCGATGCGCGGCGCCGGCTGCACCTGGAACGACATCGTCGACCGCGATCTTGACGCCAGCGTCGAGCGCACGCGCTCGCGGCCGATCCCGTCCGGCCAGGTGAGCGTCGGGGAGGCCGGCGCGTTCCTCGGGCTGCAAGCGCTGGTCGGGCTTGCCGTGCTCTTGGTCTTCAACGCCTTCACGATCCTGCTCGGCATCGCCTCGCTCGCGATCGTGGCGGTCTACCCGTTCATGAAGCGGATCACCTATTGGCCGCAAATCGTGCTCGGCCTCGCCTTCTCCTGGGGCGCGTTGATGGGCTGGGCGGCAAGCTTCGGCCGCCTCGATCTGCCGGCGCTCCTCCTCTATGCCGGCTCGATCGCCTGGGTGATCGGCTACGACACCATCTATGCCCATCAGGATCGCGAGGACGACGCGCTGATCGGCATCAAATCGACCGCGCTCCTCTTCGGCGAACGCACCAAGCCGATGCTGGCGTCGTTCTACACGCTCGCGGTCCTCATCCTCGGCGCCGCGGGGTTCACCGCCGGCGGCGGCCTTGTTTTCGCGCTCGGCCTCATCGCCTTCGCCGCCCACCTCGGCTGGCAGATCGCCCGCCTCGATATCGCCGACCCGGACAAATGCCTCGCCCTGTTCAAATCCGATCGCGACGCCGGCCTGATCCTGTTCGCCGGCCTCATTCTCGACGCGGCGCTGCGGCACCTCGTTTGAACTGGCGCTGCCGGTCTCACTCCGGTCATGAAGAATCCATGTGTCGGTCCGCTTGCTCAACTTTTGTATTGGCGCGCGTCCGGACGGGAAACCGGTTCCCACTTGTCCTCGACGCGCGCTATTGCGCGGTGAGGCCGCCGTCCACGGCGAGCGCCTGGCCGACGATATAAGACGCGTCGTCGGAGGCCAGGAACAGGACCGCGCGCCCGATCTCCTCCGGCTCGCCGATCCGGCCGATCGGATGGCGGGAGAGGACGAAGGTCTCGACCTTGGGGTCCTGGAACCAGGCCGCCAAGAGCGGCGTGCGCGTCGCGCCCGGGCAGACCGCGTTGATGCGGATGTTGTGGCCGATATAGTCGAGCGCAGCCGCGCGGGTCAGTCCCACCACGCCGTGCTTGCTCGCCGTATAGGCGCCGATGCCGCGCTCGCCGACCAGGCCGGCGACCGAGGCGGTGTTGACGATGGCGCCGCCGCCAATAGCGAGCATCGCCGGAATCTCGCATTTCATCGACAGGAACACGCTCTTCAGATTTACGTCGATCAAGCGATTCCAGGTGATCTCCTCCTCGTCGGCGACGGCAAAGCCGCTGCCGCCGAGGCCGGCATTGTTGAACGCCACATTGAGCCGCCCGTAGGCCGCGAGCGCGCACTCCACCATGGCGCGGCAATCGGCTTCGCGGCTCACGTCGGCGCGGATCGCGATCGCCTCGCCGCCGGCGTCGCGGATGAGCGCGGCGGTCTTGTGCACGTCCGCCTCATTCTGATCCGCGGCCACGACGCGTCCGCCCTCGGCGGCAAAGAGTTGGGCCGTTGCCCTGCCGATGCCCGAGCCGGCGCCGGTGACGAGGATGCTGCGATTGAGGAAACGTTTGCTCATGTCGGGGTCCCCTGGGTCGAGCGGTGAGCCAAGCGGCCGAGGATAGCGGGATTTCGCCCCGCAACGAGAATGCCGGATTTGCGGTTCCGCGCGCGGCGCCGTCAATTCCTGGCGATGATCTCGCGCTCGCCGCGATGCATGACCGGCTTATCAGGCAAGACGCCGGGGCGACGCTGCAACAATTTCGCGGGCCGGCGGCGCGCGAGGGCCGTGTGGCGCCGCCGCCGCCGGGTCGGCGCGTCGATAAGCAAGGAGCCGAGACGCGCGAACGGCTCGCGCAAGCTGCCGTCGCGCTCGGCGACCAGGAGCGGCAGGCCGAGCACGCGGCCCCACGACTGCCATTCGGCCACGATGTCGTCGCTCTCGCTTGAAGAGAAGAGCGGCAGCGACAACGCCGGGTCGCCGTGCTCGAGCACCACGGCGATGGCGGTCGGCGTTGCGTCGGCCTTGCCGGTGAGGCGGATGGCGACGCCGCGGAACGCGGAGACGGGCAGGCTCACCGCCATGCGCATGCCGCGCAGAGAGCGCCGCAGCACCACGCGCTCGCGATGCAGGTCGACAATGCGCAGGCGCCCGTCGGCCGCTTCGTCCGCGGCCCTGAAACGCACGGGCAAAAAGAAGGGATCGAGCCGCAGCGGGTTCCCCGTCGCGCTTGCGCGATCGGGCATTCCCGCGCGGCTCGACCCGGCAGAGATCCTGCCGGCTTCCATTTGACGCCCCGAAATTCGGACTCCCGCCGGGCTGTTGCCGCCCGGTTGCCGCGACAATGACAGAATGCCGTCGTCGTCGGCTTAAAATGCCTGGTTAAAAGGTCGTATGGCCGCGGCGAACGGCCGGCATGATTGACACATGGTTGCCGCGGCCGCCGCAATTGCCGGATTTGAGCGCGCCGGCGCCGGCTTCCCGGTTGAATCGCGCGGCCGTCGGCCACATCTTGGCCTTGTCCTCCGCTCGTCCCGCACCCAACCGACCGTCACAACCTCATGCCATCGTTGCTCGACCAATCCGGCCTTGCCGATCTCGCCGAACGGCTCGTCGCCGCCGCGCGCCGCGCCGGGGCCGAAGAAGCGGACGCGCTCGCCATACGCTCGGTCTCGCTCTCGGTCGATGTGCGCGACGGCGCCGTCGAGGAATCGCAGCGCTCCGAAGGCGACGATCTCGGCCTGCGCGTCGTCCTCGGTCGCAAACAGGTGGTGGTTTCGACCAACGATCTCAAGGCCAACGGCTTTGACGCGCTCGCCGAGCGCGCGGTCGCCATGGCGCGCGCCGCGCCCGAGGATCCGTTCATCGGACTTGCCGATCCGGCGTTGCTGGCGCGCACCTTGCCCGCGCTCGATCTGCTCGATCCCGACATGCCCGACATCGCCGTGCTCGAAACGCGCGCGCATGAAGCGGAGGCTGCCGCGCTCGCCGTGGCCGGAATCACCAAATCGGCCGGCGCCTCGGCCTCGGCCGGCATCGGCGGGCTGGTGCTGGTGACCAGCGGCGGCTTCCACGGCGCCACCATCGGCTCGCGCCATTCGATCGCCATGTCGGCGATCGCGGGCAACGGCACCGGCATGGAGACGGACTACGATTTCACCTCGGCGCTCCACGCCGCCGACCTCGACGGCGCGGCGGAGATCGGACGCCGCGCCGGCGAGCGCGCGGTCAAGCGGCTCAATCCGCGCAAGGTCGCGACGCGCCGGGTGCCGGTCGTGTTCGACTCAAGGGTTGCCGGCTCGCTGGTCGGTCACTTGGCGAGTGCCGTCAACGGCGGCGCGATCGCGCGCAAAACGAGCTTCCTGCGCGACAAGCTCGGCGAGAGGATTTTCGCCGCCGGCATCGACATCATCGACGATCCGCTGCGGCGGCGCGGCTTGCGTTCACGGCCCTTCGACGCCGAGGGCGTCGCCGGAAGCCGACGCAATCTGGTCGAGGACGGCGTGCTCAAGACCTGGCTGCTCGACTGCGCCACCGCGCGCGAACTCGGCCTTGAGACGACAGGCCACGCGCAGCGCGGTGTCTCCTCGACCCCTGCGCCCGGGCCGAGCAATCTCCATCTCGCGCCGGGCGACAAGAGTCCGGACGAGCTGATCGCCGACATCACGGACGGCTTCTATGTCACCGAGCTGATCGGCATGGGCGTCAATCTGGTGACCGGCGACTATAGCCGCGGCGCCTCGGGATTCTGGATCGAGAATGGCGAGCGCACCTATCCGGTGAGCGAGGTCACTATCGCCGGGCGCCTCCTCGACATATTCGCGCGGCTCACTCCGGCGAGCGACCTCGCGTTCCGCTACGGCATCAATGCGCCGACCCTGCGCGTCGAGGGCATGACCGTTGCCGGCCATTGAGGCGGTCGATCGTGCGCGCGCGGCCGCGCGGCTCGTGCAAAGCGTGCGCGAAGCCGGCGCCTTGGCGCTGTCGATGTTTCAGGCGCCGATCAGGACGTGGACCAAGGCCGGGGCTTCGCCGGTCTCCGAGGCCGATATCGCGGTCGACCGGTTGCTGCGCGAGCGCCTGACCGACGACGAGGCCGACTTCGGCTGGCTGTCGGAGGAAAGCGCCGACGCGCCGGCCCGGCTCGCCGCGCGTCATGTGTGGATCGTCGATCCGATCGACGGCACGCGCGCTTATCTCGCGGGCCTGCCGGAGTGGACGGTGTCCGCGGCGCTGGTCGAGGACGGGCGGCCGATCGCGGCTTGCCTCTACGCGCCGGTCACGGAGGAAGTGTTCGTGGCGGCCGCGGGCCGCGGCGCCACGCGCAACGGCGCGCCGATCGCCGCCACGACCGACGCTGCGCTCGCGCATGCGCGCCTCGCCGCGCCGCGCGGCTTTCTCGACCGACTTGCCGCGGCAGATCCGCCCTTCACCGTCATGCCGCGGTTGCGCTCGCTGGCGCTGCGGCTCGCCCGCGTCGCCGAGGGCGCCTGCGACGTCGCCGTTGCCGGCGGCAACAGTCACGATTGGGACCTTGCGGCGGCCGATCTTTTGGTGCACGAAGCCGGCGGCGCGATAGGCCCCGTCGACGGCGGGCTTATCATCTATAATCGCCCAGTGCCGCGGCACGGGGCGATTGTCGCGGCCGGCCTGGACAGGCACGCGGCGTTCATCGCTTTCCTCAGGGAACGGCGGATCGCGTCCTGATAAATCTCGAATTGAGCGGGCGGATCGCGCAGCATGTCGGGCACGGCTCCCAAACAAACATCGAAGCAATTGCTCCACCTCGTTTTCGGCGGCGAGCTCGATAATTTCGACGGCGTCGAATTCAAGGATCCCCACAAGCTCGACATCGTCGGCATTTATCCCAACTATGCCAGCGCCTATGCGGCCTGGAAGGCGAAGGCGCAGGGCACCGTGGACAATGCCGAGATGCGGTATTTCATCGTCCATCTGCACCGGTTCCTCGATCCGGGAACCCAGACGCTGCGGCGCTGAGAGGACGGCATGCAGCGGTGGAACCACAACGGGCGCGACCGCCTGCCGCTGGCGCTGCGGCTCTATCGGCTGGCGTCCGCGGCGGCGGCGCCCGCGGCGCCGCGTCTGCTCGCCTGGCGCCGCAAACGCGGCAAGGAGCACCCCGAGCGCCTCTGGGAACGCTGCGGCAGGCCGAGCCTGCCGCGCCCCGCCGGCGCGATGATTTGGCTGCACGGGGCGAGCGTCGGCGAGATGCTCGCGGTGATTCCGCTGATCGAGCGCATCCGCGCGCAGGATTTTGCGGTTCTCGTCACCTCCGGCACCGTGACCTCGGCCGCGCTGGCCGAACAGCGCCTGCCCGCCGGCGCCGTGCATCAGTTCATCCCGCTCGACGCGCCGCGATTCGTCAGGCGGTTCCTCGATCATTGGCGGCCCGATCTGGCGCTGTTCGTCGAATCCGACCTGTGGCCGAACCTGGTATTGGCGTGCGCGGACCGCGCCATCCCGATGATCCTGGTGAACGGCCGCCTGTCCGAGCGTTCGTTCGGCCGCTGGCGGCTCCTGTCGCGCTCGATCGCGGCGCTGCTCGCCCGCTTCGATTTCTGCCTGACCCAGTCGGACGTCGACGCGCAACGCTATGCCCAGCTCGGGGCCCCGCACATCAGCAGCGTCGGCAATCTCAAACTCGACGTGCCCGCCCCGCCGGTCGACCAGCCGACCTTGCGCAAACTGAGTTCGATCATCGGCGCGCGCGCGGTCATCGCCGCGGCCTCCACCCACAGCGGCGAGGAGACCGCAATCATCGCCGCCCATCGGCGACTGCGCGCCAACTGTCCTGCGCTGCTGACGGTCGTCGCGCCGCGCCATCCGGCGCGCGGTCCGAGCATCGCGGAGCTCGCAAGAGCGGCCGGTCTTGGCGTGGCGCTGCGTTCGTTGGGCGAGCTGCCGAAGCCGGAGGTCGATCTCTACGTCGCCGATACGCTCGGCGAGCTCGGCCTGATCTACCGGCTCGCTCCCATCGTGTTCATGGGCGGCTCGCTCGCGAGCCACGGCGGCCAGAATCCGATCGAGGCCATCGCGCTCGGCGCCGCCATCCTGCATGGTCCGCATGTTTGGAACTTCGCCGAGATCTACGCCGCGCTCGACGCCGCGCACGGAGCCGTACCCGTGGCCGACGAGGCGGCCTTGACCGCCCGCCTCGCCGAATGGCTCGCCAGGCCGGCGGCGCGCGCGGCCGTGGCCGATGCCGGCAAGGCGACGGCGGCGAAACTCGGCGGCGCGCTCGAGCGCACGCTCGCCGCGCTGGATCCTTATCTGATGCGGCTCCGGCTCGAGCAGCGAGCTTGGTAATGCGCGAGCCGGCCTTCTGGTGGCGGCCCGGCAGCGGCGGCCTGCTCAGCCCGCTCGCCGGACTCTATGGCGCGGCGGCGGCCTTGCGCCTGCGCGCGAGCGGGATCGGCGTCGGCGTGCCGGTCATTTGCCTCGGCAACCTCACCGTCGGCGGCGCCGGCAAGACGCCGGCGGCGCTCGCAATCGTGCGCCTTCTCCTTGCCGCGCAGGAGCGGCCGTTCTGCTTGAGCCGCGGCTATGGCGGGCGATTGCGCGGTCCGGCGCGTGTCAATCCCGCGACCCATTCCGCCGCCGATGTCGGCGACGAGCCGCTCTTGCTGGCGCGCCTTGCGCCGACGATCGTGTCCCGCGACCGCGCGGCGGGCGCACGGGCCGCGCGGCTTGGCGGCGCCAGCGTGATCGTCATGGACGACGGCTTTCAGAATCCCTCGCTTGTCAAGGATCTCGCGATCGTCCTCCTCGACGGCCGCCGCGGCGTCGGCAATGGGCGCGTCATTCCGGCGGGTCCGTTGCGGGCGCCGCTGCACGCGCAGATCGCCCGCGCCCACGCGCTCCTCGTCGTCGGCCGACCCGAGGAGAGAGCCGCCGCGGTGGTCGCGGAGCTTGCCCGCGGGCGCGGCATTGCCGTTTTTCACGGCCGTCTCGAACCCGACCGCGATACGCTCGCCGCGCTCAGGGGGCGCAAGGTCCTGGCCTTTGCCGGCATCGCCGATCCGGAAAAATTTTTCTCGACCGTCGCCGCAGCCGGCGTCGCGCTGGCCGAGCGCGCAAGCTTCCCCGACCATCATCGCTACGCCGCGGGCGAAGCGCAGGCGCTGATCACGCGCGCCGACGAGGAAGGCCTCGTCCTGCTCACCACCGAGAAGGATTTGGCGCGGCTCGCCGGCGATCCGCCTCTCGCCGCGCTCGCCAACCGCGCGACCGCGTTGCCGGTGCGCCTCCTCGTCGATGAGCAGCGGGAATTTGAGCGGATGGTGCTGAATGTGCTCGCGCGGCGCTAGCTGGCGGCGATTTATCGAGCCGAACGCGCCGACCGTCCCGTTCACGTTGCTTTCACGCCGCCGCGGCCTTGCTTGCTCGGGCTGTGAGCGAAGGCTATAAGCCGGCGCGATTCCGCGCTGCCTCGCAATTCCCCAAGGATGAATTGATGGCGATCGAGCGCACGTTTTCGATCATCAAGCCCGATGCCACCGCTCGCAACCTGACGGGAGCCATCAATGCGATGATCGAGCGGGCCGGACTGCGCATCGTGGCGCAGAAGCGCGTGTTGATCAGTCGCGACCAGGCCGAAACGTTCTATGCCGTGCATCGCCGGCAGCCGTTCTTTCGCGAGCTCGTCGAGTTCATGACCTCCGGGCCGGTCGTGGTTCAGGTTCTCGAAGGCGAGAACGCGATTGCCGCCTATCGCGATCTCATGGGCGCGACCGATCCGGCCAAAGCCGCGCCCGGCACCATCCGCAAGGTCTTTGCCCAATCGATCGGCGAGAATTCGGTGCACGGCTCCGATGCCGCCGAAACCGCCGGGCGGGAGATCGCGCAGTTCTTTGCCGGCAACGAAATCGTCGGTTGAGCGCGTGATCGGCTCGGCCGCGCCCGCCGACCGCGAGTCGCGCCTTCAGGCGAGGCGGACGCGCGCCGCGCCATGAAGAGTGCGGCGCCGGAACGGGCTTGCGGGCGGCAAGCAACGAGAAGCGACGGTGGGTTCGATTGCCCAATATTTGAATTCCTGGCCCTGGGGCGACCGGCTGCCGGCGGGCGGCGATGGAATGGAGCACGCGGCGTTCTGGATTGCCGTGCTGCAGATCGTTGTGGTCAACATTTTGCTCTCGGGCGACAATGCCGTGGTCGTCGCCATGGCCTGCCGCAGGCTGCCGCCGCGGCAACGGTTCTGGGGCATTTTGATCGGCGCCGGAACCGCCGCGATGCTGCTCGTCATTTTCGCCGCGGTCGTCACGCCGCTGATGATGCTGCCCTACGTCAAATTGGGCGGCGGGCTTGCGCTGTTCTACATCGCGGTCAAGCTGCTCGCTCCCGAGAACGCCGATGCGGAGGCAGTCGAGGCGGCGGCGCATTTGTGGCGCGTTGTGCGCATCGTCGTCGCGGCCGACGTCATCATGAGCCTCGATAATATCATCGCCGTCGCGGCCGTGGCGCGCGGCGATCTTGCCTTGCTGGCGATCGGTCTCGCCGTCTCGATCCCGATCGTCCTCGCCGGGGCGGCTCTGGTCGCGGCCTTATTTAACCGCTTCCCGATCCTCGTTTGGGCGGGCGCGGCGTTGCTCGGCTGGATCGCCGGCGAGATTATCGCCGCCGATCCGGCGGTGTCGGGCTACTTGACGGCCGGGTTTGGCGGCACGCCGACGCGCCGGGTGGAATTAATGGCGGCGGGCGCCGGCGCGGTGCTGGTGATCGCGGCGGGCGGATTGCGGCGGCGCTTATGCAAAGAGAAGCCCCGCGCCGACGCCTAAAGCATGGTCCGGAAAAGTGAGAGTCGGTGTTCCGAAAAGATCATTGCTTCACCAAGAAACTAAAGCGCAATCCGATTCAATGCGATCGGATTGCGCTCTCGCAGGCGGAGGCGCGCGCCTCCGCGCCGCCGATGGAAGGGTTGAGAGTCCATTAACGCTGACGCCGCTGGTCGCGCGTTCGCGCAAAGACATCCGCCGCGACGTTGACGCGGCCAACCGCTCGCGAGGCGCTGCGCCTGTAGCCATGGTTGCGCCGCATTTGTCGGGCTTGCTGGCGCAGCAATCGGATTTTGGCCATCCGGCCGGTGCTGTCTTGGCGACACGATCGTTTCGGACTTCCCCTCCAAAATCTGGCTTGTGGCGCGGACCGCAGCACGCGGCGCTGATGTTTCGCGCGTTCGCTGACATTTGGACTGACTGAGGAGAGAGACGATGCAGAAGGGCACCGTCAAATGGTTCAATCCGACCAAGGGTTATGGCTTCATCCGGCCGTCGACGGGCGAGAAGGACGTGTTCGTTCATATTTCGGCCGTCGAGCGCGCCGGGTTGCGCACGCTCAATGAGGGCCAAGAGGTCGAGTACGAGCTGGTGACCAATCGCGGCAGGACCTCGGCGGAGAATCTCAAGGTCGCGTAGTTCAGACGGCAAAATCGCCGATCGCGCAGCCCCCGGTTTTACCGCCGGGGGTTTTGTCGTTCATTGTCACCATCAGATCATGATCGAGACGAGCCTCTCCCGGACTTATATTAATCCGCGGCGGAACGGTTGCCGTAAGGATCATGTCCTGCTCCCGCCAGCGCCGTCTTCCCTTCCTGACGAGGTGAGGCTGACGCGGCCCTCGGCCAAGGCGCGCAATGCTTGCGGGTAGATCCGGTGTTCGACCGCCAGGACCCGCGCGGCCAGCGTTTCCTCCGTGTCGCCTTCGAGCACCGGCACCGCTTCCTGCGCCACGATCGGTCCCGAGTCGATTTCCGGCACGACGAAATGGACGGTCGCGCCGTGCCGCTTGACGCCGGCCTGGAGCGCGCGGCGGTGCGTGTCGAGCCCCTTGAATTGCGGCAGGAGCGCCGGATGAATGTTGAGCATCCGGCCGCTCCAGCGCGCGACGAACCACGGCGTCAAACGCCGCATGAATCCGGCGAGGCAGACGAGATCGACGCCGCGCGCCCGAAGTTCGCCGTCGAGCGCGGCTTCGAACGCTTCGCGGTCTTCGCCAAATCGCGTGTGGTCGACGATTGCGGTCGCGACGCCGGCTTCACGCGCGCGCACGAGGCCCGGCGCCTCGGCGCGGTTCGACACGACGAGCACGATTTCGGCCGGGTAATCCTTTGCCCCGGCCGCCGCGATCAGCGCCGCCATGTTCGATCCGCGGCCGGAGATGAGCACGGCGACGCGCTTCTTGCCCATGCGCCTCACCGGGACAGGTCGAGGCGTCCGCGAAAGTGGATGCCGGACTCGCCAGGGGCGGCGATCACCTCGCCGAGCCGCACCACCGTTTCGCCGTTCGCGCCGAACGCGGCGCTCGCGCGCTCGGCCGCATCCGCGTCCAGCACGGCGATCATGCCGATGCCGCAGTTGAAGGTGCGCAGCATCTCGCGCTCGCCGATGTCGCCCGCCGCGGCGAGCCATTTGAACACCGGCTTGACCGGCACGCGGTCCAAGTCCAACGCGACGGAAAGCCCCCGCGGCAATACGCGCGGAATATTGTCGACGAAGCCGCCGCCGGTGATGTGGGCGAGCGCCTTCACCGCGTTCGTCTCGCGGATCGCGGCGAGGCACGAGCGCACATAGAGCCGCGTCGGCGTGAGCAGCGCTTCGCCTAAGCTTCGCGACGGCTCGAACGGGGCGGGCGCGCTCCACGCCAGCGCGGAATCGGCGACGAGGCGGCGCACCAACGAGAAACCGTTCGCATGCACGCCGGTCGAGGCAAGCCCGATCACCACATCGCCCGGTCCGATATCGGGGCGCGGCAGCAACGCCCCGCGCGACACGGCGCCGACCGCGAATCCGGCAAGATCGTAGTCACCGGGTTGGTAGAGACCCGGCATTTCCGCAGTCTCGCCGCCGATCAGGGCGCAGCGCACCTCGCGACATGCCGCGGCGATGCCCGCCACCACCGTTGCCCCGACTGCCGGATCGAGTTTGCCGCAGGCAAAATAATCGAGGAAGAACAACGGCTCGGCGCCCTGCGCCACAAGATCATTGACCGACATGGCGACGAGATCGATGCCGATCGTGTCGTGGCGCGAAGTCTCGATTGCAATCTTGAGCTTGGTGCCGACGCCGTCCGTCGCCGCGACGAGGATCGGATCGGAGAAGCCCGCGGCTCGCAGATCGAAAAGGCCGCCGAAGCCGCCGATCTCGGCGTCCGCGCCGGCGCGGGCGGTCCGGCGCGCCAGCGGCTTGATCAATTCCACCATGCGATTGCCGGCGTCGATATCGACGCCGGCAGCCGCGTAGCGAGCCTGGTCCACGGAGCCAACCAATCGGACGGATTTACTCCCGGCCGGGGAGGGGGATTCTCGGCGCCTCCTACGTCGGAATCGGCGGGTGCGCAAGCGCGTGAGCGCCGCTATAAGGGGCTTGGAACGGCGCGCCGGACGTCGGATCTCAACCGTTGTCCGGCCGGAGCTGCCGAACTTGGCGGGAGGCGAAGTCGGCTGGAGGGGCGAGCGCGTCGGCAGCCGGGGCGTGGTTTGAGTATCCCGAACCTCATCACATTGGGGCGCATCATACTGGTGCCCATCGTGATCTGGGCGATCACGTCGGGAGAGATGCGCCTTGCCTTTTCTCTCTTCCTCGCCGCCGGGATCAGCGACGCGGTCGACGGCTTCCTCGCCAAGCGTTTCCATATGACGAGCGAACTGGGCGCCTATCTCGATCCCTTGGCCGATAAGGCGTTGATCGTGTCGATCTACGTTTCGCTCGGCATCGCCGGCGCGTTGCCGATCTCGTTGGTCATTCTCGTCGCTTCGCGCGATGTCATGATCATCAGCGGCTTCATGCTCTCCTGGCTGGTGGGTAAGCCGATGCCGGTGCGGCCGCTGCCGGTTTCGAAACTGAACACCGTGGTGCAAATCTTCCTCGCCACTTTGGTGCTGGCCGAACAGGGCTTCGGATTCCATGCCGCACTGCTCTCGCTGCTCGTCGTCATCCTGGTCGCCGTCTTGACCCTGCTCTCGATCGCTTTCTATCTCGCCGAGTGGGTCCGCCATATGAATTCGTTCGGGGCCGGGCACTGATCGCTCCGCCCCAAGACGCACCACGCGCGGATTCGGGCGCGACGAACGCAGGAGCTTGACGCGGTACTCGCGCACCTCGACGTGCGCCGCGACCTCTGGCCGGCGTCACGTCGTAGCCGTTGCCACCGTCTGCATCACCGAGGCAAGCCGAGATGACGCCGAGGGCGCCGAGGCCGGCCGGCGTCTCGCCCGGCGCGGCGGTGCGCGGCAAGGATCGGCGGCGGGCCCGGCGAACGGGACCGGACCGTCGAACGGATGAGCGTTTCCACCTCGATGCCCTCCGCCGG
>JASHRY010000006.1 GCA_030037105.1 Xanthobacteraceae bacterium | reverse complement strand
CGAAAAGGTGCAATTGAGGCTCCTGTCCGGGATCGCGGAACCGCGTGTACAGCAAGTGCTTGGCGAGATGGAACGAAATTGAGCTCGGCCGAACCGCCTCCAGCACCGCTGTATCAAGCTCTACGCCTTCGCCAACGATGCCTTCCAGCAGCACCTTGCATGAGGATTGACTACGGCGAAACTGCCCCCGTCAACGTATTGATTCTTCAAAAGCGAAGGTTGGCGAAGCAGTCGGCGAAGCTGCGAAATTGGGCTGGCCAAGTGATTGATTTCATTTGGCGAAGGTTGGCGAAGATCGGCGAAGCGAAGAGCCCCCATACCCCCTACGCGCGTGCGCGAGGTACGGCCTCGCGCCGCGCGTTGCCTCTTGGGTGCTCGCAATGACTCGCGCCGCCAAGCTAAGCCTCGCGGCCGAAGCGATGGCACCCTCCGCCTATCGCATTCGGTCGATGGTCGATGGTCTCGACCAGGTCGTGCTCGACATGGACCGCAAGTGGGGCGTCGGGCGGCTGCGGCTGCTGGTCTCCGGCTTCCTGCGCGCGAAGTTCGATGAGCAGAAAGACCGGCTCGACGCCGCGCTCCAGTCCGGTCAGGAGCGCTATGTCGCGCCCCAAGTGGAGGGCATGCGGCGCGCCTGGGCAGCGCTGGACCGCGCCGCGCACGAGGCCGGTGCAACTCCGCTTGCGCCGCAGGTCTGGGAATGCGTGCTGCCATCGACCGGCGAAGTGATCTCGCTCGTGCGCAGCGTCGAGGAAGCGCTCCACGTCGCGCGCGAAGGCCGCGTCTTCACCGTTGGCGAAGTCGCAATCCTGATCGAAGCGCTCGGCGACGGCGTCCTCGACATCAAACAAAAGTTCCCAGGCGCCTCAGTCACCGGCATCCGTCGCAAGCCCTCCATCGATTGGGCGACCGGCGATGAGATCCCATTTTGAAAAATCGAATACCGAGGAACCCATGCTGTCCATGAATGCCTCTGTCGCTCGCTCCGATATCGTCCCACCGGCGGTCGGTCTCGCTTCGCGCTCAATCCTCGCGCTCGACCTCGGCACGATGACCGGATGGGCAATGCAGCTTGAGGGCGGCACCGTCCAGAGCGGCACCGTCTCATTCCGCCCGAGCCGGTACGATGGCGGCGGCATGCGCTATCTGCGCTTTCGCGCCTGGCTCTCGACTGCCGCTTCCGATGCCGCAGGGTTCGAAGCGATCTATTTCGAGGAAGTCCGCCGCCATCTCGGCACCGACGCCGCGCATCTCTACGGCGGTTTTCTCGCGACGCTCACCGCATGGTGCGAACAGAACGCGGTGCCCTACGAAGGCGTGCCGGTCGGCACGGTCAAGCGTCACATCACCGGCAAGGGCAATGCTGACAAGGATGCCGTCGTGGAGGCTGTCCGCGCGCGCGGATATCGACCCGCCGATGACAACGAAGCCGATGCCATCGCCACCCTGCTGTGGGCGATCGATACCGGAGGAGGGGCGCGATGACGCGCACGCGTCTTCCCGAGCGACGACCCAACTTCACGACGCAGATCGAGTACGAGAGCCGCGCCTATTCGGTCACGTTCGGTTTCGACATCCGCAGCGGCCGCATCGCTGAGGTATTCACGCATGGCGCCAAGGTCGGCTCCGGGATGGACCGCATCCTCGACGATGCCTGTGTCGCGCTCTCGCTGTTGCTGCAGCATGGCGCCGAGCCCGCCGCGCTCGCCTCGAGCATGGGACGGCTGGGCGACGGCACATCGCCTGCTTCCATCATCGGCGCGCTCGCCGACATGATCGTGCGCGAGTCCCAACCATGAACGGTCCGTCCGCCCTGCGATGCGCGCTCGACCGGCTGATCCCGATGCCGGCAACAACCGAAGCCGAACTGTTTGCGTTGCGGCGCCGCGCCTGGCGCGAGCAGGGCATGGTCATCGTCTCGGTCCGCAGCATCGATGACCCATGGCTGCGCCAGGCAATCATCAACGAGGCCACGCGACTTTACGGCGAGACGCTCGCGAGGACGCGATGACGGGGAAGAGCAAACAAAAGGAAATTCGCCGCAGGAAGCGGGCGCGGCTGCGAGCGAAGACGCAACGGGATCAGCAGGAGACCCGCGAGGTCACCGAGTTCGATCCCAATGGCATCGAGGTGGCGCATCACCGCACGGTCGACTCACTCGGACTGATGTTGCAGTCGAACGCCATCACGCCCGCCATGCACGCGGCCGCGCGCGACTTCCAGGCGGCTTTCACCATTGCCTGTTTCGACCGCATGCCGAAGGTGAACTTGACGTTGATGGCGCGGTCGCCATCGAGCGCGCACCACGTCGCCGATCTCTCAGATGCACAGGTCGCAGCACGCGAGCGTGTGGCTCGCGCGCTGGATGCATTGGGTGGCCACGCCTCGCCGGCGGGATCGTGCGTGTGGCACGTCGTCGGCATGCAGACGTCGATCCGAGAGTGGGCGCTGCGGCGAGGCTGGGGCGGGCGACCGGTCCGGCAGGAGAGCGCGCAAGGCATCCTCGTTGCCGCGCTCGGCGTGCTGGCGAAGCATTACGGGATTCGCGATGGCGGCGAACGAAGGTGCGCATGATAAGGTTTCAAACGCACCGAAAACCGTGATCGTGATCTGAATTGTGGCGCTCAATCAGCATCTTGCAGGCAAAATGCAGGACGGATTCGTTTCCGGATTGACCCGTGACCGATGCAAGCCGTAACGTTTGATCACGGTGACGAATTGCGCGGGAGCGCGAAAGTGGCCGCGACGGCTCGGCACTCAATTCGACTATGCGGTTTGAGCGATGTGGCCTACGACAACACATACCAAGTCGAGCGGCCGCCACCCTGTTTCGCGAGATAGCCCTTCTCGACCAGTTGCCGAAAGTGCTCCTTGAGCGTGTTGCGACTGACGCCGGTCAGCCTCGCCATCTCGCCGATACTGACGCGGCCATGTTCGCGGGCATGGTCGAGGATCTGGACGGAATGTTCCGGCAGGCTTGAAATGACGAGCTTCTCTCGCTCGATCTTCTTCGCCAGACGTTCTTTCTGCTGTCGCAGCGCACGCAAGAAGAACAGAAGCCACGGCTCCCAGTTGGGATCGTCGGCGCGGATCGTCCCCTGAGTTTGCCGCAGGGCCAAATAATAGCCCTCCTTGCTTTGCTCGATAACGCTTTCAAGCGAGCTGTAGGGCACATACGCGTAGCCGGCGCGCAGCAGCATCAGCGTGGTGAGGATGCGGCTCAGCCGGCCATTGCCATCCTGGAACGGATGGATAGCCAGAAACACGACCGTGAAGACCGCGATGACGAGCAAGGGGTGGAGACGCTTCTCCTCCATTGCCTCAGTGAACCAGGTGACGAGTTCGCTCATCAACCGAGGTGTATCGAATGGCGTCGCGGTTTCGAACACGATGCCGATTGGCTTGCCGTCCTGGTCGAACGCCACGACGTTGTTGGGGCCGGTCTTGTAGCTACCGCGGTGCCGCTCATCCTTTTCGCTATGGATGAGCAAGTCGCGATGCAGTTGCTTGATGTGGTTTTCGGTGATCGTGATGTCCTCCCACGATCCGAATACAAGGTCCATCGCTTTGGCATAGCCGGCGACCTCCTGCTCGTCGCGGGACGCGAAGGACTTGATTTCCAGGTTGGACAGCAGCCGCTCGACCTCGCGATCGGTGAGCCTGCTGCCCTCGATCCGCGTGGAGGAGCCGATGCTCTCGATGGTGGCAACGCGGCGTAGCGCCGACAGCCGTTCGGGCGCGATGGTTCCGAGCGCTCGCCAAGCGCCCTTGAATTCATCGATCTCGGCAATAAGCGCCAAGACTTCCGGGGTGATCCGGATGGTGTCGGTTCGGATGCTCACACCCGAATAGACGCCCAATTGCACCCAAATAGCAAGCCCACCCGAATATTCACCCAATTCCACCCATTTGGTCGCATTTACCCCAAACCGAAGCCCATGAAGCCCCGGCTGCCTGACGCGGTCGAGCATTGGCCGCTCGATCGGCTCATTCCGTGCGCGCGCAACGCCCGCACGCACAACGAGGAGCAGGTAGCGCAGATCGCAGCTTCCATCATCGAGTTCGGCTGGACCAATCCGATACTCGTCGATTCGGCAGATGGGGTCATCGCCGGCCACGGCCGATTGCTCGCCGCGAAAAAACTCGGCCTCGACGCTGTCCCGGTCATCGTTCTTTCCAACCTGACGCCGGCGCAGCGGCGCGCATACCTCGTCGCCGACAATAAGCTCGCGCTCAACGCAGGTTGGAACGAGGACCTGCTGGCAAGCGAACTGCATGCGCTGAACGGCGACAACTTTGATCTTACGCTCACTGGCTTCGCCACAGAGGAGCTCGATGAATTCCTCGCGCCAATCGGCGACGATGAAAATGCAGAGGAGATCGACGACGACGCAGACCAGATGCCTTCGCCGCCACGAGATGCCGTCTCGCGAAGCGGAGACTTGTGGCTGCTCGGCAATCACCGCCTGCTGTGCGGCGACAGCACCGATCGTTTAACCATCACGATGTTGATGCAGGACGAACACGCCGCGCTCGTCTTCACCTCGCCGCCCTACGGCAACCAGCGCGACTACACGACCGGCGGCGTCGCCGATTGGGATGCGCTGATGCGCGGCGTGTTCGCCGCGCTCCCGGTGCGGAACAGCGCGCAAGTCCTGGTCAACCTCGGGCTCATTCACCGCGACAACGAATGGCAACCCTATTGGCAGTCCTGGCTCGACTGGATGCGCCGGCAGGGGTGGCGGCGTTTCGGCTTCTATGTCTGGGATCAAGGCCCAGGACTCCCTGGCGACTGGAACGGCCGGCTGGCGCCGGCATTCGAGTTCGTCTTCCACTTCAATCGCAAGACGCGCAAACCGAACAAGATCGTGCCCTGCAAATGGGCCGGCCACGTCAACGACGCCCACGGCGGTATCCGCAGCAAGGACGGCCACG
>JASHRY010000005.1 GCA_030037105.1 Xanthobacteraceae bacterium | reverse complement strand
GCTCTTCGGTCGACGGATCATAGTCGGTCGTCAGGTCCCGCCGGTTGTCCGCGTCGATCGTCCACGGGAGGAAAATCGGGATGAAATCCGATGCGCCGCGTTCAGCCAAGCCCCATTGATCGTAGAACGTGCCACCTACGCCGCTCGCCGTGGATTCGAGGATGATCTCGGTGCCTGGAGCCAATGACACGGCCTGACTTCCGCGGCATTTGATGCCGCGGCCTCATTGAAGCTTACGCGCCGGCGCTCAGCCGTTATGCCGTGGTGCGTACTTCCGCGGCATTTGATGCCGCGGCCTCATTGAAGCTTCAGCTTGGCCGTCGAAAGCTGTTGGCCAGCATGAACTTCCGCGGCATTTGATGCCGCGGCCTCATTGAAGCCATAGGAGAAAGGCGGGCGGCGTGGGCCTTGCGCGTGACTTCCGCGGCATTTGATGCCGCGGCCTCATTGAAGCGCAGATATCGGCGCGCATCTGATCCGGCAGCGACTTCGGACTTCCGCGGCATTTGATGCCGCGGCCTCATTGAAGCACGGGGACCGGAGCCGCCGCAACCCAGACGTGTTGGACTTCCGCGGCATTTGATGCCGCGGCCTCATTGAAGCTCGCCTGACATTCCAAGGCGATGCCGTACATTCCGGGCACACTTCCGCGGCATTTGATGCCGCGGCCTCATTGAAGCGGGCCGCAGGTGATGGTGCCACGCATCCAATTTCCGAACTTCCGCGGCATTTGATGCCGCGGCCTCATTGAAGCGTATTAGTCGCCTTCACACAACCCGTGCACGCAGAAAGACTTCCGCGGCATTTGATGCCGCGGCCTCATTGAAGGAGGCGCCGCTTGCCGAGATGATGGAGCGCGAGGTTGTAACTTCCGCGGCATTTGATGCCGCGGCCTCATTGAAGGAGATCGTTAAGTGGCTGAAACATCAAAATATTGACAAACTTCCGCGGCATTTGATGCCGCGGCCTCATTGAAGGCTACCTGTAACTGCAACAACTCTAGCTGGAAATTACAATTTCCGCGGCATCATCGCCGCGACCTCATTGACGCGTGCTCCCGGCAAGCGGCGGCCGGTCTTGTGGGACGCGTCGCCGGTCTCGGCGAACTTGGCGCGGAAGTCGAATTTCATCCCGGTGGCAGGGTTTATTCGTTGCCTCGCTCGCCGGCGTGATCGGAAAAACAGAAAGTAACGCAATAGCTTTGCGGACGCATGCGATCCCTGCAGAGCGCGGTCGTTGTAGCAAGCCCGGTACCGGCGCCGTCGCCCGCTCTTGCGCATCATCCGAGTTGTCGCTAAACAGGCGGATCGAGTTTTCGGGCCGAACGACTTGGCCACGCAGCGACAACCGCGCCTGACTGACGATCTTTCACCAAAATCTCGAGCGAACCGGGCCGTGCATCTCGCGCGGCTCATATCTTGATTCCCAAGGAGGAGTGTCCCGTGAGCAACGGAACAGTGAAATGGTTCAACGCGCAGAAGGGCTATGGATTCATCCAACCCGAGGGCGGTGGCAAGGATGTCTTCGTCCACATCAGCGCCGTTGAACGCGCCGGCCTGCGCGAGCTGAGAGAAGGCCAGCGCGTTGCGTTTGAGGTCGTGGTGGACCGCAAGACCGGCAAATCCGCCGCCGAGAACCTGAAAACCGTCTAAAGACGACGACGGGACCGTAGCGGCGGGTCTCGCTCCAGTTCGATCCAGCTTCGAAGTCAGTCGGGCCGGCTATTGCAGCAGCGGCCGCCGCAACCCCGGCGGCCGCTGCGCCGCCGCGCTCATAGCCGAATGCCACGCCTTCGTCACTGCCCGAAAGTCGACACGGCGGTACATCAGGATTGATGCGCGAATGGCCGTGATCACGACCCGCGATTTCTCTTGGTCATGGGAAGGCCATGAGATCGTGCTCGGCCTCGAGGAGGCCGGCGACGGCGCGCTCGTCGTGCTGCTTCCAGCGCTGAGCTCGATTTCAACCCGCGGCGAGATGCGTCCGCTCATGGCGCGGCTGGTGCGCGACTTCCGCGTCGTGGCCGTCGATTGGCCGGGCTTCGGCACCCGGCCGCGTCCGCCCGTGCATTGGACGCCGGCCGCCATGTCGGCGTTTTTGCGGCATGTCTTTCAGTCGGTCATTGCCGTGCCCGCGCCACGCGTCGCGGCTGCGGGGCATGCCGCCACTTATGTGCTGCATCACGCCGCCCATCATCCCGGCGCGCTGGACCGTATCGCCCTGATTGCTCCGACCTGGCGCGGCCCGCTGCCGACCATGGCCGGCGGCAATCGTCCTTTCTTCGCCGGGATCAGGCGCGCCGTCGAGGCGCCTTGGGTCGGTCCGCTCCTCTACCGCCTCAACGTCAATGATTTCGTCGTGCGCAAGATGGTCGCCGGTCACGTCTACAGCGATCCGGAGACGCTCACCGCGACGCGGATGGCGGAAAAGCGCGAGGTGGTCGCGGCGCCGGGCGCGCGCTTCGCGTCGGCGGCCTTCGTCACCGGCGGCTTGGATCGCGCCGCGAGCCGGGAGGAATTCTTGGTGCTTGCCGCCCGTGCCGCCTTGCCGCTTTTGCTCATCTACGGCGCCGAGACACCGCCGCGCTCGCGGGCCGAGATGGAGGCGCTGGCGGCGCTGCCGGGTGTCCGCACGCAACGCGTCCCGCGTGGCAAACTGTCGGTGCACGAAGAATTTCCCGACGACGTGTACGCGGCCGTGAAACCCTTCCTGGCGCCGTAACCACCTGCGCCTGGGATAGCGGGAGCTCCGTCCGAACGAACGCGCCGGGAATTGCGCGCCAAACGTCTGCACGAGGCGGCCGGCGTCGAGCACGACACCACGACGTCCCCGCCGGGGGGCACGCCGCAATCACGCGTCAAGATTCTGCCCCGCACGTCACCCGATGCCGAGCACGATATCCACCAGCAGCATGACGTTGAGCGCCACGATGATGGCGGCGACGATCCAGGACAGGATCAACCACGGACGACTAATGGCGAAGACGCCCATTTTCTTGCGGTCGGAGACGAACAGGATCAGCGGAATGACCGCAAACGGAAGCTGCATCGACAGAATCACCTGGCTCAGGATCAGGAGCTTCGCGGTGCCGTGCGCGCCCCACAGCGCCGTGATCGCGACCACTGGAACAATGGCGATGGCCCGCGTCAGCAGCCGCCGCGTCCAGAGCGGAATGCGGATGCGGAGGAAGCCCTCCATGACGATCTGTCCGGCCAACGTCCCGGTAACCGTCGAATTGAAGCCCGCCGCCAGCAAGGCCGCGGCAAACAGCGCCGAAGCAAAACCGACGCCGAGCAACGGCGACAGCAGCTTGTAGGCCTGGTCGATCCCTTCCACGTCCGTCTCACCGTGAGCGTTGAACACCGCCGCGGCGACGATGAGAATGGCGGCATTGACGAACAGCGCCAGCATCAACGCGATGGTGCTGTCGATCGTCGCCGAGCGGATGGCATGCCGGCGTCCGCTCGCGGTCCGCCCGAAGGCGCGGGTCTGCACGATCGCCGAATGCAGGTAGAGATTATGCGGCATCACCGTCGCGCCAATGATGCCGACGGCGATGTAGAGCAGCGTCGGATTGGTCGCGAGTTCCGGCGTGGGGACGAAGCCGCCGAATACGGTCACAAGCGGCGGCGCCGACAGCGCGATCTCGATCACGAAACAGCCGCCGATGACGGTGATCAGCGTGATGACGAAGGCTTCGATCAGGCGGAAGCCTTTGTTCAAGAGGAGGAGCAGCAGGAACACATCGGCCGCGGTGATCAGGGCGCCGTAGACGAGCGGAATGCCGAGAATGAGTTTCAGCGCGATGGCGGTACCGATGACCTCGGCCACGTCGCAGGCGATGATCGCCGCTTCGCAGACAAGCCAGAGCGCGACGCCGACCGGTCGCGGATAGGCGTCGCTGCACGCTTGGGCCAGATCGCGGTCGCCGGCAATGCCGAGCCGCGCCGCCAGTGCCTGCAGCAGGATGGCGATCAGATTGGAGATCATGATGACCGAGAGCAGCGCGTAGGCGAATTTCGACCCGCCGGCGATATCGGTCGCCCAATTGCCGGGGTCCATGTAGCCGACCGCGACCATGTAGCCAGGCCCGCTGAATGCCAAGAGGTGACGCAGCCAGGACATGCCTTTGGGCACGGAAATGGAGGCATAGACTTCGGAGAGGCTTCGCTCGTCCCTGCCTTTGCGCGTGAACAGCCAGCCCGCGAGACGGGTCTCGGCGGCGTCATTCATCGCCAGCTCGCTCTGTTCGGTCACGGTCGTCGTCCGGCAGTTAGCATTTACCGGAAAGTGTAGCATAAGGAACATCATAACCATGCGGCATATCCGCGTCAATGGTTACGTTATATAGCCATAGCTACACTTTGACACGATTGGAAAAGTATGTTTTTCGTTCGTGGGTTGGATCCAGGCCGCGCCATGTTTGCCCGGCCGCGTTGGCCGCCGCGACCGGGCGAACGAAGACGGTGTCGCGCCATGGGCAAGCTCCCCACCGAAGGAACGCAGGCGCGCCGCTTCGGCAAGACTCGTTCGGCGCAATCGACGGCGTTACTGGAAGATTACGTCGAGCTGATCGCTGATCTGCTGCTGAGCGCAGGGGAGGCGCGGCCGACCGATATCGCCCGGCGCCTCGGCGTATCCCACGCCACCGCGATCAAAACGATCGCGCGCGTGAAGCGGGCAGGATTGGCGACCGCGCGTCCTTATCGTGGGGTATTCCTGACCGAGAGAGGCCAGACGCTGGCCGACCGCGTGCGCGTCCGCCACCGGCTCGTGGTCGATCTGCTCTGCGCGCTCGGCGTTCCGACCGAGGCAGCCGAAGCGGACGCCGAGGGAATCGAACATCACGTCTCCGAGACGACGTTGAAGGCGTTCGCGCAGTTCCTAAAGTCGCGGCGGTAAGCCGTCATTCCGCGGCGCCGCACGGCGGCGAACCCGAACCCATATTCCCGGATGGCGTTATGGATGCCGGCTCTCGCCGCTATCGCGGCTCGGCCGGAATGACACAGCGTGTCGTTTACGCCGCAATGTCGGTGAGCGCGTCGACGATGCCGTCGACGATCTCTTCGACCAGCGCCTTGTCGTCGCCTTCGCCCATGACGCGGATCACAGGCTCGGTCCCCGAGGGCCGCACCACCAGCCGGCCGTGGCCATTGAGACGCTGTTGCGCATCCTCGATCGCCGAGCGCACTTTGGAGTTTTCCAGCGGCTTGCCGCTGCGATAACGCACGTTCTTGAGCACTTGCGGCAGCGCGGTGAAGCGTCGGCATGCCTGCGACACCGGCTTGTCCTGCTTCTTCACCACCGCGAGCACCTGCAGCGCGGCGACGAAACCGTCGCCGGTGGTCGTGTAATCGGAAAGGATGATGTGGCCCGAGGGTTCGCCGCCAACATTATAGCCGTGCTTGCGCATGTATTCGAGCACATAGCGATCGCCGACCGGCGTGCGCATGAGGTCGAGCTTGAGCGATTGCAAGTGTCGTTCGAGGCCCAGGTTCGACATCACCGTGGCAACGATGCCCGGCTTGGCGAGCAGGCCCTCCTCGTGCCAGCTCTGCGCGATCACCGCCAGAAGCTGGTCGCCGTCGATCAGATGGCCCTGCTCGTCAACGATCACTACGCGGTCGGCATCGCCGTCGAGCGCGATGCCGATGTCGGCGCGCATCTCGCGCACCTTGCGGCAGAGCGCATCGGGCGCCGTCGAGCCGCACTCGCGGTTGATGTTGAAGCCGTCGGGTTCGACTCCTATGGAGACGACGTCGGCGCCAAGCTCCCACAACGCCTCCGGCGCGACCCGATAGGCGGCGCCGTGGGCGCAATCGATCACGACGCGCAGGCCTTCGAGCGACAGATTGCGCGGCAAGGTGCGCTTGGCAAATTCGATGTAACGGTCGTGAACGCCGTCGATGCGCTTGGCCCGGCCGAGTTCGCGGCTCTTTGCCAGCCGCTTGGTGAAATCACCGTCGACCAGGTCTTCGATCCGGCGCTCGATCTCATCCGAAAGCTTGTAACCGTCGGGCCCGAACAGCTTGATGCCGTTGTCGTCGAACGGGTTGTGCGACGCCGAGATCATGACGCCCAGATCGGCCCGCATCGAGCGCGTGAGCATGGCGACGGCGGGCGTCGGCATCGGCCCGAGCAGCAGCACGTCCATGCCCACCGAGGTGAATCCGGCAACCAATGTCGTTTCGATCATGTAGCCGGAAAGCCGCGTGTCCTTGCCGATGACCACGCGGTGACGATCTTCGCCGCGGCGGAACACCAAGCCGGCCGCCTGTCCCACCTTGAGCGCCAGTTCCGGCGTAATCGCACCATTGGCGCGGCCGCGAATGCCGTCGGTACCGAAATACTTTTTGACCATGTTCCCCCGGCCCGCCTGCTTCTCCACGCCGGGATATTAACCTGTTCTGCGTGCCGCCTACGTCAAAAAATGTGCGGCAATCTTACCATCGTGAATAACGCTTCCTTCAGCGAAGGTCGCGAAAAAGTCGAGTCCAATCAAA
>JASHRY010000004.1 GCA_030037105.1 Xanthobacteraceae bacterium | reverse complement strand
CGGCCCTTGAGGATGTGCCGCTCCTTGATGCCGGTGCGCGCGACGATCCACTCGTCGCTGGTATCGACCATCCGCGCGAGCTTGGCATTGGTGAGCACGTCGGGCGGCACATAGCCGTGCACGCCAATGATCGCGGCGCGGATCGGAGACTTCAGGACCGGCTTCCTCGGCAGTTTCGTCATGCCCGGAGGAGAATTAGGGTTGCTCGGGAGGAAGATCAGACCGTGCCGCGAGTCGTCACTGTCGTTAGCAGGATGATCGGCGCATTGATAGGCCCGCCGAACGGGATCGATCAGCATTGGTGTGGCATATCGGCATAAGCGAGGTCGCGGCGGCCGCGCCGGGCGACATCGAGGACCATGGCGGCGGCCTTGGCGCTCGGCGCGGCGCCAACAGCCATGATGTTGTCGAGGCGGCGGAAAGCCTCGATCTGCCGCCGCCGCTCCGGGCCGTCGGACATCACTGTGAGGAGCGCGTCCGCGAGGCGCTCCGCGCTGCAGTCCCGCTGCAGCATTTCCGGCACGACGTTTTCGCCGATGACCAGATTGGTGAGGATGACGCTCTGCGGCCTTGGCCGCGGACTTAAAGATCGCAGAATGATCTCCTCGACCAGCGGCAGCCGGTAGGCGGCAACGGTCGGGACGCCGGCAAGCGCGAGCTCGAGCGTCACCGTACCGGACGCCGCAAGCGCCGCGCGCGCGGTGCGGAAGGCGGCCCATTTCTCCGCCGGCTCGGCCGCGATGCGCGGCCTCACCGCCCAGCCGACGACCGCCTCGTGCAGCCGCGCCGCCAAATGCGGTAAGGTCGGCAGCACCAGCTCGATCGGCTCGACGCGCGCGGCAAGCCGTTCGATTGCCGCGCCGAAAATATCGATATGACGCCGGATCTCGCCGGAGCGGCTGCCAGGCAAGACAAGAACGACCGGCGGATCGGCGCGCCGGCGCTGCGTCTCATCTGTATTGGGGCGCAACTCGGCGATGCGCTCGGCCAACGGATTGCCGACATAGACGCAGGGCGGGCCGCCGAGCCGCACATGCACCGCCGGCTCGAACGGCAGGATGGCAAGGACGCAATCGACGTAGGCGCGCATGGCGCGGGCGCGCCAGGGCCGCCAGGCCCAGACCGAAGGCGACACATAATCGAGGATCGGGATCGAAGGTGCCTGCCGCCGCACCCGACGCGCCACCCGGTGCGTGAATTCCGGACTGTCGATGATGACGAGGGCGTCCGGACGCGCCGCCACGACGGCATCCGCCGTTTGCCCGATGCGCCGCCAGATCGTGGGCAGCCGCCGCGCGAGCCCGCTTAGTCCGATGACCGAGAGATCATCGATAGGAAACAAACTGGCAATCCCGGCTTCCGCCATCGCCCGGCCGCCGACGCCCGCGAGCTTGACCGCGCCCCCTTCGCGTCGAACGAGCGCGCGCGCCAAGGCGCCTCCAAGCGCGTCGCCCGATTCTTCTCCGGCAACAAGATGGATCGCAAGCGGTCGCGGCGGCGGCGCGTCATTCATGCTGCCGTATCCTCGCGCACGCCGGCGAGAAAGATATCGGCGCGGTCGGCGGCGGCGATTGCCGCGGCCGCTTCGACGATGATCGCGCTCCCGGCGGCGACGGCGACGCCGGCAAGGCCGGCGCGGGCCACGTTCTCGATCGTTCGCGGACCGATCGACGGCAGATCGAAGCGGCGATCCTGGCCGGGTTTGGGGGCCTTGACCAGAACGCCGACGCCGGGCGGCGTCGCCACGCGCCGCATGTGGCGCAAATCGGCGATGCGGGCGAGCAGATTGTCGGTGCCTTCCGCGGCTTCGACGGCGAGCACGTGATTGTCGGCGACGACTGCGGCCTGACCCACGTCGAACGGCCCGAGCGCGGCAATCAACTTGAGCGCGAGGGCGATATCGGCACGCTCGCGCGCGGAGGGTTGACGGCGGGCCAACACGCCTTCCGGCACGATGATTTCCGGCGCCACCTCCTCAAGACCGATGACGCGCACGCCGCTTTCCTCCATGATGTCCGCCACGCTCGACAGCAGCCGATCGTCGCCGCCGCGAAACAAGCGCGCGATGCGCGGCATCAATCGGATCGTCCGCCAATCCAGGCGAATCTGGGTGAGCGGCGGCCGCAGCAGAGTGCCGATGAGCAGCGCTTCACGGCATCCCTCCGCCTCCGCAAGGCGAAGAAATCGGCCGAACTGACCGAGTGCAACCCAGTGATGTGCATAGCGCTCGACGACCCCGGGGTCGGCCCAACCCCTGAGCCCGAACATCACCGGCCGCCGGCCACGCCGCGCAATCATCTCGGCGACCGCGCCAGGAAAGCTACCGCCGCCGCAGATGACCGCGATCGGACCCCGGGCGGCCGGCACCGACGTCGGTGCCGCGGGCGTACCCGCGCCGGCTCGTTCGTCAGCGTTCATCGTCGCAGCGGTCATCTGTGCTGCGCCGGCCGCGGGGCTTCATCAGCGGCCGCTTGCCGCCGGCGCGGATGAACGCGATGATTTTTTCGACCAGCCGGTCATGCGCGAATTCATCGGCGACCGCCTTAATCCGATCGGCAAATACGCCTTCGCCCCAGAACAGGATACGAAACGCGCGGCGCAGTCGATGCATCTCGGCCCGTGTTGCTCCGCTCCGCCTTAGACCGACGATATTCAATCCGATCAGCGCCGCGATCTGACCAAGGGCAAATCCGTACGGGATGATGTCGTCGCGGGCGGCGGACATGCCGCCCATCATGGCGCCATCGCCGATGCGCACATATTGATGAACGGCGACATGGCCGCCCACGAATACGTGATCGCCGACGCGGACGTGGCCGCCGAGCAGCACATTATTGGCGAAGATCGCATCGTCGCCCACCTGACAATCATGCCCGACATGAGAGCCCACCATGAACAAGCAACGCTCGCCGACCATGGTCACCCCGCCGCCGTCTTCGGTGCCGGTATTCATGGTAACGCCTTCGCGCAGCTCGCACCGCGCTCCGACGACGAGCCGCGTGGCGCCGCCGCGATAATGGACCGATTGCGGCGGCGTTCCCAGCGA
>JASHRY010000415.1 GCA_030037105.1 Xanthobacteraceae bacterium | reverse complement strand
AACACGAAGATACACGCACTCGCAGATGCTAAGGGGCGCCTCCTCGCCATTCTGCTGACCGGAGGCGAAGCGCACGACTACCCGGTTGCCCAGCGGCTGATCCGCCGCGTGAAGCCGCCGAAGCATATGCTCGGCGACACGGCGTATGACGGTGACGGATTACGCCAGGAACTCGACCAGCGCGGAACCAAGCCGGTCATTCCAAACCACCCCAACAGAAAACACCTGCTCAGCTTCAACAAGCGCCTCTACAAGCTGCGCTGGCGGATCGAAAGCGCCTTCAACAGGTTGAAGGACTTCAGGCGCATCGCCACACGGTACGACAGACTGGCACGCAACTATCTCGCCTCCATCTGTCTCGTCGCTACTCTTGTATGGTGGATTTAATGAGTCCTGACCCTAGATTTCCGAATTCTTTATGCTTTCCGGGTACTTTGGAACCGGAACGGCCGTCTGCCGCCGCCTTGTCCCACCTGCGGCAAGCTAATGAGGCAATTGTGACCAGCGACGGCAAAGCGGGCCGGACCTCTGCAAGCACGAAACCCGCCGCCAGGTTCGACGCGGCCGAAATTCTCGCGTCGGTCGGTGCGGCATTCTACCGTTGGTCGATTGATAGCGACGTCCTCAGGTGGAGCGCGAACGCCCGCGACGTGCTGCTCGTCCCGGACAGCAAGACGATCTCGACCGGCCGCGCCTATGCGCAACTCGTCGAGGCCGACAATGACGCCGTGCACAGTCGCTTCGATGCGATCATGCGGTCGGGCGAGCGCGACGAAGGGTGTGGCGTCCTCTATTGCCTTCAGTATTGCCTGCGTCCCGATCCCGGCGCGCAACCGCGGCTCTGGATCGAGGACACCGGCCGCTGGTTTGCCGGCAGCGACGGCCGCCCGGCGCGGGCGCACGGAATCGTGCGCGTCATCAATGAGCGCCACGAACAGGAACGCCGGCTCGGCTATCTCGCCCGCTGCGACGGCCTCACCGGCGAGCTGAACCGCCACGCTCTCGTCGATGTCCTCGAGAAGACGCTCGACAATGCGATCCGATTCCGTTCCTCCTGCGGCTTCCTCCTGGTCGCCATCGACAACCTGGCGCGGATGAACGAATCTTACGGCTTCGATGTTGCCGATGAGGTCATCGGCGCGGTTGCCAAGCGCATCCGCGGCCGAATGCGCGGCAGGGACACGCTCGGCCGCTATGCGGGCAACAAATTCGGCGTCGTGCTCACCGACTGCACGCCGGACGACATGGCGATCGCCGCCGACCGGCTGCTTGCCGGCGTCCGCGACGACATGGTGTCGACCAGCGCCGGACCGGTGGCGGCGACCGTGACCATCGGCGGGGTAACGGCGCCGCGCCACGCCCACGGCGTCGCGGACGTGCTCGGCCGCGCCCAGGAGGCGCTCGATGCCGCGAAAGGCAGACGTCGCGGCTCGTTCCTCGCCTATCAGCCGAGCGTCGAGCGCGACGCGTTGCGCCGCGAGAACGTGCGCGCCACCGACGAGATCGTCGCCGCGCTCAACGAGCGGCGCATTTTCCTCGCCTATGAGACGGTGGCTGCGGCGGTCGATCGGCGGCCCGCCTTCTACGAGTGCCTGATGCGCGTGCGCCGCGCCGACGGAAGCCTGGTGGGGGCGAGCGATATCGTGCCGGTCGCCGAACGCCTCGGACTCGTGCGCCTCATCGACCACCGCGTGCTCGAACTCGTGATCGAGGAGCTGGCGGCGGCATCGGCGTTGCAGGCGAGCGTCAACGTCTCGTCGGCCTCGACCGCCGATCCCGACTGGTGGGCGGAACTGGCCCTGCTACTTGGCGCCCATGCCGGCGTCGCGGAGCGCCTCATCGTCGAGATCACCGAGAGCGCCGCCATCCACGATATCGACGAAACGCGCGGCTTCGTCGCCCGGGTCAAGGACCTCGGCTGCCGCATCGCCATCGACGACTTCGGCGCCGGCTACACTTCGTTCCGCAATTTGCGCAAGCTCGGAGTGGACATCGTCAAGATCGACGGCGCCTTCGTGCAGAACCTGATCCGCTCGGAGGACGACCGCGCCTTCGTGCGCACGCTCATCGACCTCGCCAAGCGGCTCAAACTGGCCACCGTCGCGGAATGGGTGAAGGACGAGCATACCGCGAAGACCTTGGCGGATTGGGGCTGCGACTATCTCCAGGGCGCTCTCGTCGGTATCGCCGCGACCGAGCGGCCGTGGGCCGCGGGACTGGCGCAGGTCATTTGACCAAGGCAATCGGTCGCCGCGGCTCTGCCGGGCCGGCGGATAATTTGCAGATCATTTGCAATTGCGCGCACCGCCGCCGTAATTCGCGTATTCGTCATTCAATTCTATTGCGGCCGTTCGCCGCCGGCGCCCTTCTCGGTCAGCCGATCGACCTTCTTCTGCATCTCGTCGAGCTGACGCTTGAGCTCGTCGATGTCGCCGGCTTTCGCCGGCGACTTGCCCAGCTCCGGCGCGGCCTCGCTCTGGCCTTCGCGCCGCGCAAACGGCGCGAACATGGCGAAGGCGCGCTCGAACATCTCCATGTTCCGCCGCACCTGCTCCTCCAGAGACGTAAAAGCGCCGACGCCGAACGCCTGCGCCATTTGCTGTCGGAACTTCTCCTGCTCGCGGGTGAGCGAGTCGATGGAAACTTCGAGGTAGCGCGGCACCAGCATCTGCATGCTGTCGCCATAAAAACGGATGAGCTGGCGCAGGAACGTGATCGGCAAGAGGTTCTGGCCTTCTTTGTTCTCCTGCTCGAAAATGATCTGCGTGAGCACCGAACGGGTGATGTCCTCGCCGCCCTTGGCGTCATAAACGACGAAATCCTCGCCGTTCTTGACCATGGCGGCGAGGTCTTCGAGCGTGACGTAGGTGCTGGTGCCGGTGTTATAGAGACGCCGGTTGGCGTACTTCTTGATGGTGACCGGCTCTTCGGTCTTAGTCATGGTCCCAGGCGGCGGCAAAGGCGGCAGGCTTACAAAATAGGCGGTTTCACCGGGCGCGGCTACCGTTTTGTGACCCGGTCGAAGCACGGCCGCGAGCGGAAGACTTGCCTCGGACCGCTCTCGGATTTGGCTCTCGGTCCTTGGATTGCCTCGGACCGGGGCATGGCAGCAATGCGGCGTCCGTCCGTCTTGTCGACAGCCGGTCACGTCCTTATGACATATATCAATGAGGCCGCGGCCAGCCCGCGCAAGACCACCCTGCAAGCCTGAAAGGATTTGCCATGAAAGACGACATCGTCATCGTCGGCGCCGTGCGCACGCCGGTCGGTTCATTCAACGGCGCGTTCGCGTCGTTGCCCGCCCACGAGCTCGGCAAGGCGGCGATCAAGGCGGCGATCGACCGCGCCGGCGTCGAAGCGCCGCGGGTGTCGGAAGTGATCCTGGGGCAGATCCTCACCGCCGGTCAGGGCCAGAACCCGGCCCGCCAGGCTTCGATCGCCGCCGGCATTCCGGTCGAGGTCCCGGCCTGGGGCGTCAACCAGCTCTGCGGCTCGGGATTGCGGGCGGTCGCGCTCGGCTACCAGGGCATCGTCAACGGCGATTCCGAGATCGCGGTCGTCGGCGGCCAGGAATCGATGAGCATGGCGCCGCACTGCGCGCATCTGCGCGGCGGGGTGAAGATGGGCAATTTCGAGATGATCGACACCATGATCAAGGACGGCCTCTGGGACGCCTTCAACGGCTACCACATGGGCAATACCGCGGAGAACGTGGCGCGGCAGTGGCAGATCACCCGCCGGCAGCAGGACGAATTCGCCGTCGCCTCGCAGAACAAGGCCGAGGCGGCGCAGAAGGCGGGGAAATTCAAGGACGAGATCACGCCGGTGACGGTCAAGAACCGCAAAGGCGACATCATCGTCGATACCGACGAGTTTCCCAAGCACGGGACGACGCTCGAGGCGATCAGCAAATTGCGGCCCGCCTTCGACAAGGACGGCACCGTCACCGCCGCCAATGCCTCCGGCATCAATGACGGCGCCGCCGCCATGGTGCTGATGAAGGCGGGCGAGGCGGCGCGGCTCCGCAAGACGCCGCTCGCGCGCATCGTGTCATGGGCGCAGGCCGGCGTCGATCCGAAGATCATGGGCACCGGGCCGATCCCGGCCTCGCGCGCCGCGCTCAAGAAGGCCGGCTGGAGCGTCGGCGATCTCGACCTGATCGAGGCCAACGAGGCCTTCGCAGCGCAAGCCTGCGCCGTCAACAAGGACCTCGGCTGGGACACCAAGAAGGTCAACGTCAACGGCGGCGCCATCGCGCTCGGCCACCCGATCGGCGCCTCGGGCGCGCGCGTGCTGGTGACGCTGCTCTACGAGATGCACAAGCGCAACGCCAAGAAGGGCCTCGCCACGCTCTGCATCGGCGGCGGCATGGGCATCGCCATGTGCGTGGAAAGATAGACGACCGACGACAAAGCACGGACGACGGATGACTGCAGGCTGATCCGTCCTCCGTCGTCCGTTTTCTGTCGTCGTTAAAAAAAGCGACTGGGAGGGAGTCATGCCACGCGTCGCATTGGTGACGGGGGGGACACGCGGTATCGGCGCGGCGATCGCCAAGGCGCTCAAGGCGGCCGGCTACAAGGTCGCGGCGAACTACGGCGGCAACGATCAAGCGGCCCAGAAATTCAAGGCCGAGACCGGCATCCCGACCTACAAATGGGACGTCTCCTCGTTCGAGGCGTGCGCCGCCGGCGTCAAGCAGGTCGAGGCCGATCTCGGCCCGATCGAGATCCTGGTCAACAATGCCGGCATCACCCGCGACGCCCAGCTTCACCGCATGA
>JASHRY010000052.1 GCA_030037105.1 Xanthobacteraceae bacterium | reverse complement strand
TGAGCGGCACCGGCATCCAGGCCAAGGTCAAGGACTTGGTGATCTACGCCTCGGGCGGCGCCGCCGAGATCAAGCGGCTGCGTCCGCTGTTCGCCGGCTTCAGCCGCGCGGTGCACGATCTCGGCGCCTTCGGCAACGGCAGCCGCATGAAATACATCGCCAACCTCCTCGTCGCCATCCACAACGTGGCGAGCGCGGAAGCTTTGGTGCTGGGCATGAAAGCCGGGCTGCCGCCGCAGCTCGTCTACGACCAGATCAGGATCGGCGCCGGCAATTCGCGCGTGTTCGAGCTGCGCGCGCCGATGATGGTCAAGGGCCGTTACGACGAGCCGACGATGAAAGTCTCGACCTGGCAGAAGGACATGGACATCATCGGCCGCTTCGCGCAGGCGATCGGGGCGCCGACGCCGCTGTTCTCGGCGACGCTGCCGGTCTATGCCGCCGCCATGTCGATGGGCTACGCGCTCGAGGATACCGCCGCCACGTGCGCCGTCCTCGAGGCGATGGCGGGCATCAAGCGCGTCCGGTCGAAGCCGCGTCGCGCGCGCAACAGATCGAAGTAGCTACGCTGCGGTCAAAGTCGGAATTCTCTTGAGTTTCCCTGCAAGCTTGCGTTCAGCAACGGCGAGGTCATAGGCGCGCTGCAGACTGATCCAAAGCTCGGGACCGTTGCCGAGGAGCTTGCCGAGGCGCAAGGCCATTGCGGGGGTCACCGGCTGCTTTTCGTCAAGAATGTCGTAGAGCGTCTGCCGTGAAATGCCGAGCAGCCGAGCGATCTCGGTCTTCGGCTTGCCGAGCGCCGGCAAGGCGTCTTCGCGCAGCATCTCGCCCGGATGCATCGGCGTCAAGCCGCGAATGAGAGGGTTCCGGCTCATCAGTGATAATCCTCCAAGTCCACGTCGACGGCATCTTCGCCGTCCCAAGAAAAAGTCACTCGCCAATTCCCGCTTGCGTCAACGGCGTATCTTCCCCGGTCCCTGCCCTTCAACGGGTGGAAGCGAAATCCCGGTATCTTCATCTCATCCGGCGATTTGGCGGCATCAAGGGCGAGCAAAATGCGCCGAATGCGACCCGGATTTTGCACACCGAGCTTCGAGGGATCGCCGCGCTCGGCAAAGCGGCCCAAGCCCTTGCTGCGGAACGACCGAATCACAGCAAAATTGTAAGATGTTGCCTTACATTTGTCCAGTATTGCCTGCTCTTGTTGAAGCAATTATCTCTGCCGCCGGCGGGCGACGTCAGGACGGTCGCGTTCGCCAGCCACCACGCTTTTTTTGAAGCTGAGCTTCTCGTCACGGACAAAGGTCCAGACCGAGCGGTAGTCAACCTTCAGACCGTATTCGGCCAGTTCGCCCACCAGCCCCAGCAGGGTGAAGTCCTTTCCTTGATCCGCCCCAGCAGCCAGGTACGGTGCTCCCCCGAGATCGCGCAGGGCTTGTAGCCGCCGATCTTGCTCGGAGCCACGCTGCCGGTATTGCGCAAACGCTTCACCCACCTGATCGCTGTACTGACACCCACGCCAAACTGCCCCGCCGCTCGGCGACACGACAAGCCACCGCTCTCAACCGCCGTCACCCGTTCGCGAAGATCAATGGAATAGGCTCGCCCCATCGGCTGCTGGCCTCCAACCCAGCCAGCATCTTGAATCAGAACTCAACTGATTCGGGAATCCCAAATCGATTCAGCGTAATGTCATCCCACTCTAGCTTCTTGGCGGAACAAAGATCCTTCAGAACCGATTCCCACCCCGGATCAAGTCCGGGGCAGACTTTTTCCGGATCATCTCTAGCGCGGGATGACTTATCTTCGAATCGTCATCCCGCTCTAAGCTTTTTGTATTGTCGCGCGTCCGGACGGAAAACCGGTTCCCACTTTTCCTGGACGCGCTCTATAGGGAACGACCGGCGTGAGATCGGTCCGCGCGAAATCGTCGCCCTTATAAAGCAGCGGTTCCTTGCTGACCTTGGCCAACGCATAGGCAAAGCAGTCGCCGAGATTCAATCGCGCAGGATGCCCGCTGCCCTTGCCAAAATCCCGGTAGGCTTCGCGGGCGATCTGCGCCTGGTTGCTGCTGACCGGTTCGACGGTGATCTCAGCCGCTGCGAACAGTTGGTCGAAACGCCGGCTTGCCACCGGATCACGGCTGCCATCGATCACTACCGCCGCTTCGACGAAGTTGACGGCGGAAACGCGGCGGCTGGTCGCGGCTTCGATCGCGCGGGCATAGATGATCGCGTCCGGTTCGTCGCGTAAGATGGCGATTATCGCGGACGTGTCGATGATCATCGCGGCAATCCCCGCTCGTCGTACAGGAGTTCTGCGTGATCGGCCGACCGGAACGGTTCCTTCAGCCGTGGGGCGCAGTCCTTGCCAATCGCCAACAGACGATCCGCGAGACTCTCGCCTTGTTCCCGTCGAACCCGTTCGAGCCGCTCACGTACCGCCTCTGTGACGGCCGCCGTCATACTCTCTCCGGTCAACCGCGCCAGCTCTTCCGCAAGGCGGTGCGTTTCATCGTTTTTGATATTCAAACCCATCTTTTCAACCTGTATACCGCTATCAGGCGACCATTCTACCCCGGCCGCCAATCCGGCTCAATCTTTCCAAAGTGGAGATTGGTTGCCTATCCTGTGGAAGCACTTATCCCCGCTGGCGATGCGGCGGCGATGAAAGAGGGACGGGATGGTGCGCCGTCGCTTCGCTGAACAGCCCATGTCGCGGCTCGCCGTCTGGGCGCTGCGCATTGCGCTGTTCTCGCTCGCGGCGACGCTGATCGCCATCATCATCGTGCGTTCGGGAGCGCTCGAGATCGTGCCGGCGCTGGCGACGCTCGCTGGCGCGCTGGTTCTCGCGGTGGTCGCGATCCTGCTTGCCTTGGCGGCTGGACTCGTCATCTGGGTAGAGGGGGTCGGCGGGCTGCGACAGGCCGTCTCCGCGCTGGTCATCGGCTTCGCGCTCATCGCCTATCCGCTCTATCTCGGCATCATGGCCTACCGGCTGCCGGCGATCTATGACATCACCACGGACCCGATCGACCCGCCGCGGTTCGAGGCGATCGCGCGGTTGCGGCCGCGGGATGCCAATCCGGTCGCTTATGCCGGCCTCTATGCGGCGGAGCAGCAGCACGCGGCCTATTCCGATATCGAGCCCTATCTCACCGATGCGTCGCCGCGGGAAGCCTACGCCGCCGCGCTCAAGGTCATTACCAAGCGCAAGTGGCTCATCGTCGATGCGCGTCCGCCGCAGGCCGCTGCGCCGCGCGATGGCCGCATCGAGGCGATCGCCCGCACCATGATCCTCGGCTTCCGCGAAGACGTGGTGGTGCGCGTGCGCGCGACGCCGGACGGCGCGCGCATCGATGTGCGCTCGGCCTCGCGCTACGGCCGCCACGATCTCGGCGCCAACGCCGCGCGGGTGCGCGCGCTGATCGACGACATCGATGATGTTCTCTCCGCGCCGGGGCCGGAAAAAAAGTCGCCGGCGCCCAACCGCGCTCAGGCGGCGGGCAAGGGAAGTTCGGCGAGGCGGTAGGTGCCGCCGATTGCGGGCGCGCCGTCGGTGGCGACCAGCCCGCGTGCGAAAAGGTCCTCGAGGTGAGCGAGGACGGAGAGCGCGGCCGCGCCGACGAGGCGTGGATCGAGCCCGATATAGATGGCCCTGACCAGCGTCGGAATATCGGCCGCACCCTCGCCGAGGCGACGCAGGATCGACGCCTCGCGTCGCTGTCGATGAACGATGTAGCGCTCCACGAAGCGCGGCGCCTCGCGCACCGGGCCGCCATGGCCGGGCAGATAAACCGGCTCGCTCCGCCGCGCGAGCTTGGCGAGCGAGGCCATGTAATCGCTCATGGCGCCGTCGGGCGGCGCCACGATCGTGGTCGCCCAGGCCATCACATGGTCGCCGGAAAAGAGGAGATCGCTCTCCTTGAACGCATAGGCCATGTGGTTCGCCGTGTGCCCCGGCGTCGCCACCGCTTCGATGGTCCAGCCGTCCCCGGTCACGACGTCGCCGTCGGCAAGCGCGATGTCGGGGCGGAAATCGAGGTCGGCGCTGGCGTCGAGTCGGTTGGCTTCGCCGATGTGAAGCGGCCGCGCCGGGCGGTGCGGTCCCTCCGCATAGACCTTGGCACCGGTCGCCGCCTTGATCGTGGGCACCGCCGGTGAATGGTCGCGATGGGTGTGGGTGACGAAAATATGCGTGACCGTCTCCCCGCGCACGGCATCGAGCAACGCCGCGACATGCGCGTCGTCATCTGGACCGGGATCGAGGATTGCCACCTTGCCGCGGCCGATGATGTAGCTCATCGTGCCCTTGAAGGTGAACGGCCCGGGATTATTGGCGACGATCGCGCGCACGCGCGGGGCGACCTCCTCCGCTCGGCCGGGCGCGAGATCGAAAGTCTTGTTGTAGGGAATGTCGTCGTTCATGCGGGAAATCGTGGACCTCATTTTCGCAGCCAGAGCTCGGAGCCGATCAGGTCGAGGCGAACATCGCCATGCCGGAATTGCGACCGCGCGACAAGTTTGGCGATACTTTCTCCCGTATAAGCTCTTTTCTTCAGCACGGTGTTGAAGATGATCTTCATTAACGCTGCATTGATGGGGCCCTTGCCGCGGAGATAATCATTCAGAGCTTGTGCCGAAAAGTCCTTGCGCAGATCGATGACCAGTGCAATCCCGCCGCTCTTGAGAACCCGGTGCATCTCGTCGAGCGCCTTGAGCGGACGAGCAAAATTTTTGAAGGCGGCCCGGCAGACGATGAAATCGAACTGGTCGGCGGAAAACGGCAGGTCGGCGGCGTCGCCCTGCTCGAAGTCGATACGCACGTCCGCTTTGCGCGCGTTCTCCTCGGCAATGCGTACGAAGGTGCGGCTGATGTCGAGCCCCATCATCCGGCAATTGGTGAGCTTGACGAGTTCGATGGCGAGATAGCCGGGTCCGGGAGCGATTTCGAGCGCGCGGGCGCCGGCGCCGACATAGGCGGCAATCCGGCGCGCCGTCTGCTTGAATTCATCGAAATCCTTAAGGGTCTGCCGCGCATACCAGGCGGCGACCGCGCCTTCCATCCCGAGACCCTTTTGCGCTTTGGCCGACGCGTCGGCCGGAACTTTTGCCATGGCGCGCTCCCGTTCTGCTCCCCTCATGTGCGAAGGCGGCGCCGGGCGCGCAAGCAAAGGCCGGGACGTTAAGGTGAGCCAAAAATGATGGAGCCCCGGTGCCGGGACTGCCGGGGCTCCAGCAATCTCATTCAGCACGCTTGGTGAGACCGAGATCGCCGGTCTATGTCGTGCAAACACCGGGCCAAGTGGCAAAAGTGTCAATACAGTATTCATTTCAGCTTCAAGCGGTCGGGCAGGCATGCATCCTGGTCGCGCCGCGGGCGCCCGCTGACTAAAATACAGGCAGTCCCTATTCGCCCATGTACTTGGCTGACGGGCCTCAAAACGGCGTGCGGCTGCGGATCGCGGCCGCCAACGTGCCCTCGTCGAGATAATCGAGTTCGCCTCCGACCGGCACGCCGTGTGCCAAGCGCGTCACCCTGACCTTGGCGTCGTGGAGGAGGTCGGTGATGTAGTGGGCGGTGCTCTGGCCGTCGACCGTGGCGTTGAGCGCGAGGATGATTTCGTTGACCGCCGGATCGTGCGCGCGCTTGACCAGCGCGGCGATCGAGAGATCGTCCGGCCCGACGCCATCGAGCGGCGACAGCGTGCCGCCGAGCACATGATAACGGGCATTGATGGCGCGCGCGCGTTCGAGCGCCCACAAATCGGCGACATCGGCCACGACCACGATGGCGGACGAGTCGCGCCGCGCATCGGTGCATACCGTACAGGGATTTTGCGTGTCGATGTTGCCGCAGATGCGGCACAGCTCGATCTTCTCGATCGCGGTCTGCAAGGCGGCGGCGAGCGGCGCCATCAGCACCTCGCGTTTCTTGATGAGAAATAAAGCCGCGCGCCGCGCCGAGCGCGGGCCGAGCCCCGGCAGGCGCGCGAGGAGCTGGATCAGGCGTTCGATCTCGGGGCCGGCGGCGACGGCGGGCATGACTACTGTCCCACTTCCCCTTGTGGGCGGGGGTCAGGGGTGGAGGTCGAGAAGCCGTGCCTCCTCGCTGACGCATGGTTCCAACGCGGGCGTCCTCGCTCTCGCGTCGCCTCCCGACCTCCCTTCCTGCCCTCCCCCACAAGGGGGGAGGGGACGCAAAAACCACGGCCGCTGCATTCAGCGTCCGTCGCAGGAGATTGGATCATCAAAACAATCATCAGAACAGTTTCAACCCCGGCGGCCGCGGCAGGCCGCCGGTGAGCGCCTGCATGCGTTCCTGCAGCAGGGCTTCGAGCTTGCGGCGCGCGTCGGCATGCGCGGCGACGATGAGGTCTTCGATGATCTCGCGCTGATCGGCTTTGAGGAGCGACTCCTCGACATGCACGGCTTTGACCTCGCCCTTGCCGGAGAGCTTCAGCGTCAGGAGCCCGCCGCCGGCCGTACCTTCGACCTCGATGCGGTCGAGCTCGGCCTGCATCGCCTCCATCTTGGATTTGAGTTCGGCGGCCTGTTTCATCAGGCCGAGAAAATCGGCCATCGCGGCACCTGTTTACGGTTCGTCGTCGGCGCGGCCGGGCTCGCCGGGCGTATCGAACGACACGCCCTCCAATGCGTCGGGCGCCGGCGCGTCGGCGGGCGGGCGCACATCGACGATCTCGGCGCCGGGAAAGCGCGCCA
>JASHRY010000414.1 GCA_030037105.1 Xanthobacteraceae bacterium | reverse complement strand
CCGGAATGCCGTGGGGCCTCGACTTTCCCGTCATCACCGTGCGCGACATGGTGCGCGCGCAAGCGATGCTGCTCGATCATCTCGGCGTCGAGTCGGTTTTTGCGGTCACCGGCGGCTCGATGGGCGGCATGCAGGTGCTGCAATGGGCGGCAAGCTATCCGGAGCGCGTGTTTGCGGCGCTGCCGATTGCCGCTGCGACCCGCCATTCGGCGCAGAATATCGCCTTCCACGAGGTCGGTCGCCAGGCGGTGATGGCCGATCCGGACTGGCGCGGCGGCCGCTATTTCGCCGAAGGCACCAATCCGCGGCGCGGGCTCGCGGTCGCGCGCATGGGCGCGCACATCACCTATCTGTCCGACGCCGCGCTGCACCGCAAATTCGGCCGCCGCTTTCAGGACCGCGACAATCCGACATTCTCCTTCGATGCCGACTTTCAGGTCGAGTCCTATTTGCGGCACCAGGGTATCACCTTCGTCGAGCGCTTCGACGCCAATTCCTATCTCTATCTCACCCGCGCCATGGATTATTTCGATCTTGCCGCCGACTATGACGGCGCCGTCGCCAACGCCTTTCGCGGCACGCCGACGCGGTTCTGCGTCATCTCGTTCACCAGTGATTGGCTGTTTCCGACGCCGGAATCGCGGGCCATCGTCCATGCGCTCAATGCCGCCGGCGCCCGCGTCTCCTTCGCCGAGATCGCGACCGACAAGGGCCACGACGCCTTTCTGCTCGACGAGCCGGAATTGTTCGCCATCGTGCGCGGCTTCCTGGAAGGCGCGGGTAAGGCGCGTGGCCTGCCGGCGGCGGGAAGGTGACCATGCTCACGCGGCTCAAGCATGATCTCACCATGGCCGAAGCGGCGCGCGTGCCGGGCGGCGCGCGCGTCGATCTGCTCGTTGTCGCCGACATGGTCGAGCGCGGCGCGCGCGTGCTCGACGTCGGCTGCGGCGACGGCGAGCTGCTGCGGCTTTTGGAGACGCGCGGCGTCGACGGCCGCGGCATCGAGCTCTCGCGCGAGGGCGTGAACGAATGCGTGGCCAAGGGCCTCGCCGTGGTCCAGGGCGACGCCGACACCGATCTCGCGGACTATCCCGACGACGCTTTTGATTTCGTCATCCTCTCGCAGACGCTGCAAGCGACGCGGCAACCGCGCGTCGTGCTCGAGCACATGCTGCGCATCGGCCGCCATGCCATCGTCTCGTTCCCGAATTTCGGCCACTGGAACATCCGGCTGCAAATCTCCTTGGGCGGCCACATGCCGTTCACCGACAATCTGCCCTATGCCTGGTACGAGACGCCCAACATCCACTTCTGCAGCATCAAGGATTTCCGCCTGCTTTGCGACGCCGTCGGCGCCAAGATGGAAAAGGCGGTAGCGCTCAACGCCTGGGGCCGGCGTATGCGGCTGAAAATGCCGTGGTGGTTCTGGAACCTGTTCGGCGAGCAGGCGGTGTTTTTGTTGAGTCGCAAGGGATAGGATATTCGGCGCAACGGACCGTGCATTATTACCCGGCCTAGCGCCGGGCATCCACCGTCCACGAGCCGAGCGCGGGCCCGTAGCTCAATGGTCAGAGCCAGCGGCTCATAACCGCTTGGTTGGAGGTTCGAGTCCTCCCGGGCCCACCATCATAAAAAATAGCCTTTGAAATCTCTGCGTTATTTCGTGGGACGCCCGCACCTGACCTCAGGTGCGGAATGCGGGAAGGATTTGGGAAGCGTCTGATATGAGACGAAGCCGAGGAGATGAGCCTGCAGCCTCAACCGAACGTGAAGGCATAGGCCTGCACGCCGGGATCGAGAAATTCGATTTCGAATGTGCGATCCGCGACCGTGCCGTTTTGCCGGACAAGCTGGTACAGGCGCTGCCCGCCGACCACGCCGCGGCCGTCGGGGCCGTCGTCCGTCCCGTGATCGGCGCCCGGCGCGGCGCCGTCGATGGTGATGCGAAATCTTACCGGTTTCCCGTCCGCGGCGGGCCCGAGCACGAGATGCAGGTCGCGGGCGTGGAAGCGGTAGACGATGCGGCCGCCGGCCGCATTCAGGGTGGCGTTCTCGCCCTTGACGGTCCAATCGCCCGCCAGGCTCCATTGATTGAGCTGCAGCGGCGCTGCCGCGTAAGCGTGGCTTTTGTCCTCGACGAAACCTCCGGGCGATGCGAAATTGTCGGCGCGGTTATAGCCGATGTAAGTCTCCGGAGATTTGTCGTCGCTTGCGCTCGGAGCAAGCTCGGCGCCGGTTGCGTTCACCGCAACGAGGCCGCCCGGAACGTCCCGGTTGCCGGCTTCCGCGAGCAACCGCTGAATCACCCGCTCCGATTCGTCGTACTCGCCTTCGCCGAAATGATGATGGCGCGTTCGCCCCTGCGCATCGATGAAGTAATGCGCGGGCCAATATTCGTTGTCGAAGGCACGCCAGATCTTATAGTCGTTGTCGATCGCGACGGGATATTCGATCTTGAGATTCGATACGGCGGCGCGCACGTTGCCGATCTTGCGCTCGAAGGCGAATTCCGGCGTGTGCACCCCGATCACGACCAGTCCATGATCGCGGTATTTCTCGGCCCAGGCTCTGATGAAAGGAATGGAGCGCAGACAGTTGATGCAGGAATAGGTCCAGAAATCGATGAGGACGACCTTACCTTTGAGGTCTTCGGGCGAGAGCGGCGGCGAATTCAGCCATTCGGTCGCACCCGACAATGGCGGGAAGCCGCCCTCGACGGCCAAGTTCGCGTCCCGGGCGTCGAATTTGCCCTTCGTCGTCGTGGCCGGACCGGACATGACTGCGGGAGGCGCGTGGTTCTCTTTTGATGTCGGCTTCAGCCGATCGACCAAAGCCTGTTCGAGCGCCGTCGTATTGGAAAGAGACAGGCGGGTCAGCATGCCGGTGTCGAGCCCCAACGCGATCGCGACGACGGCGGCCAATACGGCGACGCCTAGGCCGCGCCTGATCCATTCGCCCGCCCCCAGCGCGCGTTTCATGGCGGCAAACACGCGCCCGCCGACCGCAAGCGCAAGTGCGAGAGATGTCGCCGCCCCGCACGCGTAGGCGAGAAGCAGAAGCGATGTGCCGACATTGGCGCCGTTGAGCGCGGCGCCGGTCAGGATGAGGCCAAGCACAGGGCCGGCGCAGGGCGCCCACAACAAGCCGATCGCCACACCGAGTAGAAGTGACGACAGGATCGGCGCGTCCTTGACGTCCGCCGCGCTTTGCGCCGACGTGGAGAGCTTGGCACCGAGGGCGACCAAGGGCCTCATGAGGCGGTCCGCGAGACGCGGAAAGATCAATGTCAGGCCGAAGAGCGCCAACAGGGCCATGGCGATCGCCCTGCCATATTGGTTGGCGTCGACCGCCCAACCGCCGGCGACGGCCGCCAATGTCGCGACCGCGGCAAATGTGACCGCCATGCCGCCGAGCAGCGGCAAGCCGCTTCTCGCAAACGGCCGATCGGCCCGCGCGAACACGAAGGGCAGCACGGGGAGAATGCAGGGACTGACAATCGTCAGGATGCCGCCCAGATATGCCAAAACCAACAATGTCACGTTGGTCTCCCGCGTCGCCGGACCGATCACCGCATATGAGAGCGACGCCGTATTGTCATGGGAATAACGATCGCGACACGGCGATGTGATGCAGTCCTAATTTCCTGTGAAGTCGGGCAGAGGACGCAACCGCAGGCGGCGTTTGCTTGCGCCGATGCCGCGGGAGCGAAGGTCTGCAGTTTTGCTAACCCTGAACCGGATGCACATATCCTGCGCGTAGAGGCCGCCGAACAGGCGTCCGCATCGCCAGCCACCAATTCTGCAGCGCCGTCCGGTCGGCATCCAGAAAGACTGCTTGAGGCGCAAACGTTCGCCAAGCCTCCCGGTGTTTCTCGGACACCGTTGTCAACACCGGCTTGCCGGTGCCAATTGCAAGTTCGAAGGCCGCCGCCAGCCCTTCGCCCATGGCCTCCAATTTGCCGAATTTATTAAGGACGACGAGATCGCTCATGGGGATTTGGCCGAGTATGGCCGCACAGGCTTTGGCGACGCCCGCGGCGTCGAGGTGGCACGACGTGCGGCTCGGCGCTGTCGCCAAGTAAATCGGATAGGGTCTGTCGAAGGCGACGTCACGCAGAAAGCCCGCGCCGCATGTGCGATCGGGCAGACCGTGCAGTTCGCCGAGCACGCCGACGATCTTTGCTCCTGCGGTGCGCCACTCGGCAATTGTTGCCGCGAGCAACGCCTGGACGGCGGCGCCGTCGCCTCCCGTAACTGCGGCAACTCGTTGAGCACTTGGCGTCATCGCGATCGTTCCCTTGCAAGCCGTGCGCCAAGCATGACTCTGTTCCGACGCTCAATCAACGTTGCGATAAGGTCGCAGGCACGACCGGCGGCAGGGGGTCGAGATCGGCGTGACGGTGGCGCTCTAGCTGTGAGCTTTCAGGAGGTTGTCCATTCGGCCCAGACCGGGAAAGCTGATGTTGCCAAAACACAGTGATTCGCGGGGGACCGAATGGACACTCACAAGAATGCCCGTCCGATGCCGACTGGATCCGGTATGGCGCGCTTCACGGATGCGTTTCGCTGTCGAGATGCGCCATTTGCGCCGGATCATAGCGCTCGCCGGAGGTGAGATGCGGCGGTACCGCCGCATCGACGCGCGCGAGATCGGCCGGATCGAGGGCAAGTTCGAGCGCGCCGAGCGCTTCCTTAAGTTGATCGCGGCGCCGGGCGCCGATCAGCGGCACGATGTCGGCCCCGCGCGAGCGCACCCAGGCGATGGCGAGCTGGGCAGGACTCACGCCTCTTTCGCCGCCGACACGTCGCAGCGCTTCCACGAGTTTCAGATTTCGTTCGAGGTTGCCCGGCTTGAAACGCGGCATGCGGATGACGCGGATGTCGCCTGTCGTGTCAGGCGCCGGTGTTCGTCCGCTCAACAGTCCCCGCGACAGGACGCCGTAGGCGGTGATGGCAATGCCGAGCTCGCGGGTCGTCGGCAAGATCCTGGCCTCGATGCCGCGGCTCATCAGCGAGTACTCGATTTGCAGATCAACGATCGGATGCACGGCATGAGCGCGGCGGATGGTCTCGACACCGGCCTCGGAGAGGCCGACATGGCGGACGTAGCCGGCGCGGATCATATCGGCGATGGCGCCGACCGTGTCTTCGATCGGCACCGCCGGATCGACGCGCGCGGGTCTATAGATGTCGACGTAATCGGTGCCCAGCCGCCGCAACGTGTAGGCCAGGAAATTTTTGACCGCCTGCGGCCGGCCGTCGTTGCCGCCCCATCCGCCGGCCGGGTCGCGCATCCCGCCGAATTTCACGGAAATGACGACGCCGGCGCGCGGCACGCCGTCGAGCGCTCGGCGGATCAGCATCTCGTTGTGGCCCATGCCGTAGAAATCGCCGGTGTCGATCAGCGTGGCGCCGGCTTCCACCGCGGCGCGGATGGTGGCGATGCTTTCTGCTTCGTCCGCAGGTCCATAGACGCCGGGCGACATGCCCATGCAGCCGAGACCCAAGCTTCCAACTTCAGGACCCGTCCGGCCAAGTTTTACGATGCGCATGACGTTCGTCCGGAATCGTTCTGCAAAACCGCGGCAGATGCTCCTCACTTACACCATCGCCATGGGACCGGGACAGCCTTCGAACTTGACGCGACGGCGCGCCGGGCACATGGACGCCAACGGCCAATCGACAATGAGCCGACGGCCGAGGTCGCAGGTCTGCGATGAATGCACTTCTTCCGCCCGTGCCCGTGGTCGACGTCCGTGCCGGCGGCGCGCTTTTTCACGCGCGGCACAGCGCTAAGACGGCGCGCGCGCTGCGCGACGCCTGCCTCGGCTTCCTTCCGCGCCCGCTGCGGCCGCTCGTGCCGGCGCTCGACTGGCTGTCGCGCCGCTCGCTTGCGCGCTCGCCCTATTTGTCGGAAATCAGGGAGATCGCGGCGCTGCTCGACTGCTCCGGGGTGTGGCTGCTCAACGCCTGCTATCAATGGGGCTGCACGGCGCTGGCTGGCGAGCAGCATGGTGTGCCCTGGCTCATCCGAACGCTTGATTGGCCCTTCCGCGGTCTCGGGCGCTACATGGAAGTGGTGCGGATGCGCGGTGAGTGCGGTGACTTCTTCAGCGTCACCTGGCCCGGCTATGTCGGCGTGCTCACCGCCATGGCGCCGCGGCGCTTTGCGGCGTGCGTCAACCAGGCGCCGATGCGCCGCCGCACCTCGCATCACTGGCTGCGCCCGTATGATTTTGCAGCCAATGCACTGAGCATATGGACATGCGCCGGCTCTCTGCCGCCCGATCAGGTGCTGCGCCGGACCTTCGAGGTGTGCGACAACTATGATGCGGCACGGCGGATGCTGGAGCAAACGCCGGTCGCGCGACCGGTGATCTACATCCTTGTCGGCTGCGCAACGCGGGAACGCTGCGTAATCGAGCGGACCGAAACCGGCTGTCTCACCCGCACGGAGGAAACCGGCGCCGCCAATGATTGGCTGCCGGCGCGGCCCGGCTGGGAAGGCAGGATCGGGGCCGATCGATTCCTGAGCTGCTCGCTCGCGGAAGCGGCCAATCAAAGCCGCGCGCGCCGCGCGGCGCTGGCGGGGTGGAGCGGCTCGCTCTCCGATAGAAGCTTCGACTGGCTGCGGGAGCCAGTCCTCAATCGTTATACACGGCTCGCGGTGGCAATGAGTCCGGCCCGCGGGATTCTGCGCGCCGCCGGATATGATCTGGCCGGCGCCGCCCTGCCGGAGCCGGCGACTCAATTGTGTGAGATCGAAACCATGCTGCAGGCGGCGTAATGTTTTGAAGGACAGATGCGAGGCGCCGACGATGCCGATGATCGCCAGCAGCGACGGGACCAGGCTCTATTATGAAGAGGCCGGCGCGGGAACGCCCGTGGTCTTCGTCCACGAGTTCGCCGGTGATTATCGCACCTGGGAACCGCAGATGCGCTATTTCGCGCGCTTGCATCGCTGCGTCACCTTTAGCCAGCGCGGTTATCCGCCCTCCGACGTGCCGAGCGATCCGGCGCGCTATGGGCAGGATCGCCTGCGCGACGACGTCATCGCCTTGATGGATGCGCTCGGCATCGACAAGGCGCACGTGGTCGGCCATTCGATGGGCGCCTACACCGCTCTCAATGTCGGCATCCGTCATCCGCAGCGTTGCATCTCGGTGACCGCGGCCGGCTGCGGCTGGGGCTCCGCGGCCGATCCGGCGGCGCGCGCGGCAATGCGCCAAGTCGCGGCGGAGACCGGAAGGATGTTCAGCGAAAAAGGCATCGCCGAAGCGGCCGCGATCTATGCCGACGGCCCGACGCGCCAGGCGCACAAGCACAAGGATCCGCGCGGCTACGCCGCCTTCGCGCGCATGCTCGCCGAGCATTCGGCGCTCGGCCACGCGCTGACCATGACCATGGTGCAGGCCCGCCGCCCGACGCTATGGGACCTGGAAGCCGATTTGAAGCGGTTCTCGGTGCCGCTCCTCATCATCGTCGGCGACGAGGACGAGAGCTGTCTCGACGGCAGCCTTTTTCTCAAACGCATGGCGCCCACCGCGGCGCTGCTCGTCGTTCCGCGCTCCGGTCACACCATCACCAGCGAGGAACCGGCCATCGTCAACGCCGCGCTCGCCGAGCTGTTCGCCGCCGCCGAAGCGGGGCGCTGGCTTGCACACCGGCCGTCGGCGTGAGCACGCAAGAACGGCAGGCTCTAACCTGTGTGACGCTTTAGGAAGCTCAGGGTCTTCTCGTTGAACTCGCTCACGCTTTCGTAGATCGGAGCGTGCGAGCAGGTTTCGAATACCACGAGTTCGCTCCCCTTGATGCTGCTCTTCAGCACGTCGGCGAAGCGGGTCGAGCAGACGAGGTCGTGGCGGCCGACGGTGATCTGGGTCGGCGCCTTGATGTGGGCGAGCTGGGAGGCGGCGTCATGGGCGATCACCGCGTTCGATTGGCGCATGAAGGCGTCGAGCGGCTGCTGCGGCCGGCCGCGCACGAAGGCCGCGAGTTGATCGATGTAGTCCGGCTTGGCGGCGTAGAGCTCGGGCGTGAAGCACCAGGGAAAGATGCCCTGGATCACCATCTCCGTGACATTGCCGAGGCCCTTGGCAATGCTTTGCCAGCCCTGGACCACGACCTTGAGGAACGGATCGGTCTTGTGCCAGCAGCTATGCAGCGACAGCGATTTGACTCGCTGCGGATATTTGCCGGCGAGCCACAGTCCGGTCGCGGCGCCGAGCGACAGGCCGCTGACATGCGCCCGCTCGACGCCGATCGCCTGCATGAGGGCGACGATGTCGTCAGCGAACAATTCCATCGAATAGGTGCCGGCCGGCTTGTCGGTCTCGCCGGCGCCGCGCGGGTCGACGGAAATGCAGGTATAGTGCTTGGCATAATCCGCGACTTGGAAGGCGTAGCAGGCATTGTCGGCGGCGAGAAAGGGGATGAGGACAAGCGGCTCGCCCGTCCCTTGCCGCTCGTAATTGATGGTGATGCCGTTCGCCTTGACCTTCGGCATGTGACTCTCCCCATTGATCCCGCGCCGCCGTCTTCACGGAGGCGCGGCGACCCAAAAGCCTATATGGCCGACCCCGGTCACGCAACGCGGAAAGACCAAGGATAAGTCCGGTGCGACTTCGAGCACGCCGGCGCAATGACGAGGCGAGATCGAGTCATTCCTGATGCGTCCGCTACACCCGACGCAAAGGAATCGACCAGGCGAGCCACGAGCCGATGCCGGTGAACGCCGCGATGGTGACGAAGGCGGCGCGGAAGGCCTCGCCGATCTCGGCTTGAATCACGACCTGCCGCGCCGGCTCGAGCGTCGCAATGGTGCCCGGCCCGCGGTCAATGATGGTCCCGAACAGGCTTGCGGTCTCCCTGTCGGTCGCGGCGAGAACTGAAAACAGGACGGCGGCGACTGCGGCCGTACCGAAGGCGGCGCCGACCGAGCGGGAGAACTGCACCATGGCCGCGCCGGCGCCAAGCATCCGCTGCCCGGCAACGGCCTGCACGGTGACCTGGACCACGCCCATCACCGTGCCCATGAACAGCGTGGTGCAGCCGAAGACCCACGGCAGTTGCGTCAGGCTCAGATGCGGCACCCGGAAGGCGAGGAACAGCAAGCCCAATGTCGCCGCCATCAATCCGTAGGACGGGAATACCGCGGTGCGTCCGGTCCGGGTTACCAACTGGCCGGTGATCAACGATCCGAGCCCGACGCCGAACGTCAGCGGCAGCAGCAGCAGACCGGTCTCGGCCGGCGCGATGCCACGCACCGCGCGCAGATAGATCGGCAGAAAGGTGATGAGCGACACCAGCGCGGCGCCGTGGCAGGCGGCCAAGCCGTCGCTGCGCCACACCGACGGCTCCTTGAACAAGGCCGGCGGTATGAGCGGCGAGGTGCTGAGCCTTTCCTGCCAGGCCAGCAGAAACACCGCCGCGGCCCCGAACGCCAACAATCCAACGATCATCGGCAGAATGCGGACGTCCATGCGCTGGACCTGCTCCAGAGCCAGGATGACCGGGCTCACGAACATCGTGAACAGCACCAGGCCGGGTATATCGAAGGTGGTCCGCCGGCGATCGCCCGGCCGCACCGGCAGGCGCAGCACGAGCGCGACCGCGGCAAGGCCTAACGGCACATTGACGAGGAAGATCGACTGCCAACCGAAGGCCTCGGTGAGATAGCCGCCGGCGACGGGGCCGAACGTGCTCGAGCTGACCGAGACGCCGGCGAGATAGCCTTGATAGCGGCCGCGCTGGCGCGGCGGAATGGTCTCGCCGACCAACGCTTGCGACAACGCCATGAGTCCGCCGCCGCCCAATCCCTGCAGCACGCGCGTCGCCGTGAGGTATTCGATATTGGGCGCGAGTGCGCACAGCACCGAACCGACCATGAACAGCGCCAGCGCCGCGAGCATCATGCGGCGGCGGCCGAACGAATCGCCGAGCCTTCCATAGACCGGCGCCGCGATCGTGTTGGCGATCAGATACGACACCACCACCCAGGATACCCGCTCGACGTCTCCGAGACTGGAGGCGATGGCCGGAAGCGCTGTAGCGACGATGGTCTGGTCCGCGACCGCCAGGAACATCGGCAGCATGATCGAGGGGAAGACCGTGAGAAATAGCGCTCCCGGCGTCGCCGGCTTGCTCATGTCGCCGGTCATCGTGACCGCCGGCGCTTCGGCCGCGCCGCCGGGCAGGTCTTCGGTCCGCGAATGGGACATGTCGCAAAACTTTGGCGGGAAATGTCTTGGTGTGTTTTCTTGGCGGATGCTGTCATGGCAAGAGAGGGCCGCGGTTGCAATCTCGTCGAACGCAGCAGACACCCCGCCGCCGCCGCATGTGCGGCGGTCGGTGCAGCGCATCGCTCCCAATTCGCGCCTATGAGAGCGAAAACGTCCGCGCGGTTCCGCTGTTCCGAACCGCGCACGGGCACCCCCTTCACCGCCATTGGTGCGAAGCTATATAATTTCAATTGAGGGTGAGCGCGGTCGGCAACACGAGCCGCGAGAGGGGCGCGTTGCCAAACCACGAAGCAATAGGAGCCACCCGTCATGCCTCAAGACCATCCACGCACCGAAAGCCAGCGCTCCGAGATTCCGCGCAGCGAGAGTTCACGTTCCGAACGCGGCGATAGCACGCGTTCCGAGCAGGTTCGCAGCGAAAGATCGGCGGCCGCCGCTGCAACCGGCGCGCAGTTCGCCGATATGGGAGTAAGCAGCGTCAAGGCCGGTCTGCGCCTGCAAAAAGAATTGTTCGAGACGTTTCAGGATATCGGTCGGGACTGGTTGACGCGTGCCGCTTCCGAAGCGGAGCTCGCCTTCAAGCTGCCGAACAAGCTGACGAACGCCCGTTCGGTCCCCGACGCGCTATCCACCTACCAGGAATGGTTGAATGAACTGCTGAGCATGTTCGGCGAAGACGGTCGGCGCTTCGTTTCGGACGGTCAGAAGATCGTGGATACGGGCATGCGCTGCTTCGCCAATGTTTCTCCGGCGGCAGGCTGAACAGCCACGCGCAAATCCGGACGCAAACCGGCCGCCCGGAGGCGGCCGGGCTTGTTTGCGGCTCTCTCTGCCTGCTAACCGGCAGGCGTGAGCGAGGAGGACGCGCGCTTCAGCCGAGGAAGCCGACGCGTTCCCGTTCGCGCGCCTGCGCCGCATTCGTCGGTTGTGCCGGCAACTGCAGCACCGTCGCCGCCTGGCTCTCGCACAGCAGCGTCAGCAACACGATCCGCCCATCGGGAAATTCGAGCGCATCGTGGTGTGCGGCCAATTTCTCCTTGTTGACCTGCCGGAAGATGGCCGTGCGGTGGTTGATCGTCTTCGTCTTCCACCCGAGCAGGCCGGCCGGCAGGCAGGCGACCTCTCCGGCGAACGCCAATTCCGTTCCCGGCAACAGGCATATCGCCAAGCCAAGATCGTCCGCGGCGGCAAACCCGCGTGTGCCGGTCCCGAAATCACGCGTCACGAGCTTATCGCCGACCTTCGCGGGTCGCGATCGCACGCTTTGGAGGCTAAAGTCACACATTGGCGACTCCTTTCTTCCCGGGCTGATCTTCCCAGGTCTTCCCATGCCAACCCCCCAACCTTTCCGACAACAAGTTCAAGCAAAAATGGTCCCGTCCCAAGGCGCGCTAAAGGACTTTCTGCCGCAGGACAGCATTGCGGCATCATTTCGGCATTCTCAGCGCCTATTTTTGCGCGCTTCGGCAGCGTCTTCCGCAATTCTTCGATATCGTCGCGAAGCCAACGCCGTGCTTTGAAGAATGTGCCATCGATTTGCGCATTTTTCATCGATGTGCCCGGAATGAAGGCGGCCGCGCTGGCGCAGGGATGCTGCCCGGCGTGCCTTCCCAGGGCGCGCGTTCGCGAAGTCCCGAGCACGGCATCGTCCCGTCCTCACAGAGCATAAATTGGGCGAAAGGCCGCGCGCGTCAGGTGGCCCTTCCGCTGCTCGAGCGCGAATATCTTCAGTGTCCCACCGGCGCTTGGCCGGCATGGCGCGGCACTCGCCGCACCATCAGCAATACGACCGGAACGAGCACGGCGGCGAAGATCATCCAAGTGTAAAAAATATCGATGTAGGCCATGAGCGCGGCCTGTTGGCTGACAAGCTGGCCGAGATAGCCGATCGCCCGGCCCTGTGCGTCGGTGTGCGAGCCGCCCGGCGCCAGGTACTGCATAATGTGCTGGAGAGTGGACTGATACGCCGGCGAGGAGGGGATGATGTTTTCGACGAGCCGTGCCTGATGGAATTGGGAGCGCTGCAGCAGCTCGGTATTGGCCAACGATACGCCTAGGCTGCCGCCCAGGTTGCGGGCCACGTTGATGAGCGCGGAGCCCTCGCTGGTCTTTTGCTGCGGCAGCCGATCGTAGGCGATGGAATTGATCGGAATGAACAAGTAAGGCATTCCGATCGTCTGCAAGATCCGCACCGTGGCGAAATAGCCGAAACTCGCGTCGGGCGTGAGCGACGTTGAGTACCACATCGCCAGCGCCACGGCGGAGAGACCGATCGCTAGCCAGTATTTGGGCTGCATGAGACCGATGATCTGGCCAGCAATGGGCATCATGACCAGCATCGCCAAGCCGCCCGGCATCATGGCGAGGCCGGACAGCATCGCCGTGTAGGGAAAGCTCGTCTGTATGAGTTGCGGCGTGATCTGGTTCGAGCCGAACAGGATGGCGCCGACCGCCATCATCACCAGAAACGACATCGCGAACTGACGCCGGAAAAGGAGCTGGATATCGACGATCGGCTGGTCGTGGGTCAGCTCCCAGGGGATGAAGAATATGAACGAGCAGGCGGAGATGGTCGCGCAGGTGACGATGAACGTCGAGTGGAACCAGTCATCGATCTGCCCCCTGTCGAGGACGATCTCGAGGGCGCCGAAAGTGAGGGCGATCAGCGCGAATCCGATCCAGTCGACCTTGAGCCCGCCGGCAAGCCGTTCCGCGCGCTCGCGCTCGAGCACTTCCGGCTCTACCACCAGCCATTGCACCAGTATGAGCGACACAATGCCAACCGGGACATTGATGAAGAAAATCCAGTGCCAGGAATAATTGTCGGTGATCCAGCCGCCGAGCGTCGGGCCGACTGTCGGCGCCACGATGACGGCGATGCCGTAGAGAGCGAACGCCTGCGGCCGCTGCCGCGGCGGGAAGGTGTCCGCCAGCATGGCCTGTTCGCTGGTCGGCATGCCGCCGCCGCCGAGCCCTTGCAGGATGCGAAACAGGATCAAGGCGCCGAGGCTGGAGGCGAGCCCGCACAGCAGCGAGGCCACGGTGAAGGTCGCGACGCAAAGCATGTAGAAGCGCTTGCGGCCGATCACGTTCGACAGCCAGCCGCTCGCCGGCAACACCACGGCATTGGCGATGAGATAGGTCGTGACCACCCAGGTGCTTTCGTCGACGCTGATCGCCAGGCTGCCGGCGATATAGCGCAGCGATACGTTGGCGATTGCGGTGTCGAGCACCACCATGAAAGTGGCGATGGAGACGACGATGGCGATGAGCCAAGGACTGCGGTCGCCCGCCGCCGAGCGGCTCTGCAGCCAGGAATATTGGCGCTGATCGGTCATTTGGTCTTGACGGTCGGCACCACCGACATGCCGGGCCCGAGCAGCACGTCGGGCTGTTGATCAAACACGATCTTGACCGGCACCCGCTGGACGATCTTGACGTAATTGCCGGTCGCGTTCTCGGCCGGCAACAGGCTGAAGGCGGTGCCGCTGCCGGCTTGGATGCTGTCGACGCGGCCTTTGAAGACCCGGCCGGGATAGGCGTCGATCGTGATGTCGACCGGGTCGCCGGGCCGCACCTGCTTGAGTTGCGTCTCCTTGAAATTGGCCGTCACCCATACCTGGCGCGGCACGAACATCAACAGCGCCTGGCCGACCGCGGCATAGTTGCCCTTGGCGGCGGTCAACCGCACCACCTGGCCGGCAACCGGCGCGGTGACCAGGGTGCGCGACAGATTGGCCTCGGCCTGTTCCTGGGCGGCGCGCGCCTGTTCCAATTGCGCCGCGGCGAGCCGGCGCTGCGCCTCAAGGACCGGAAGCTGCTTTTCCGTGGCGATGGCGTTGGCCTGCGCCGCGGCATAGGCGGCTTGCGCTTGCAGGAGATTGGAGCCGTATTGCTGCGCCTGCTCCACGGTGGCCGTGCCGGTCTTGACCAGGCGTTGGTAGCGCTCGTTTTCCTGTTGAGCGAAATCAAGCGCCGCCTTTGATTGCGCGGCTTGCTTCTCGGCCTGCTCGATGCGCGCCTGCTGCGCCGCCAGTTGGGCATCGCTGTTGGCGATGTTGGCCTTGCTCTGGTCGACTTGTGCTTTGGCCTGATCGACCTGCGCCTTGTAGTCGCGGTCGTCGAGGCGCACGAGCACGTCGCCCGCCTCCACGAGCTGATTGTCGGTCACCGGCACGTCAACGATGGCGGCGCTGACTTGCGAGCTGATCGACACCGTGCGGGCGTCGATGAAGGCGTCGTCGGTGGTTTCGTAACCGCTGGCGTTGACCCACCAGACCACGAGCGCGATCAGCGCGACGACGATCAGCGCGGTGACAACAAGCACCATGCGGCGGCGCGCGCGAAGGGTGTCGAGCCACGAGCGACTTTTGCGCGCCTCGCCGATCGCGGGTTTTGCTTCTCGGCCCGGCGTAGTATCCTGGCGACGCTCGTTGTCGGTGCGCTGATCCATGATTGACGTAAACGTTGGGCGCGCCGCAGGGGTTTCCGCTCGGCCGCCGCGGCTGCAAAGGGTCTGGCGCTCGAATCGCCCATCATTTAGCCGCTAACGATCGCGGAGGCGAGTCACGAAGGGCGCAGGGCAGCCATAATTTTTCAACAAATTCCTCAAGTTCGTCGGCGTTGATGGCGTCGGTTTCGCCGCCGCAAGGCGAGAGGATCAACGAGCGAAGGCGGGCGAATTGGCTTGGCCGCGTCGCCCGCGCGGACCGGCCGACGGCAGGCGCTTCACCGGCGCGATTTTCGGGCGCGAGCGCGCGGCGCAGAAATCCTCCACTGCCGCCGCCACGGCCGTGCCGACGAGAGCGCGGCGTTCGCGGCTCGCCAATTCCACTTCCTCCTGCCGATTGACGATCGATCCGGCTTCGAGCAACACCGCCGGCATGCCGCTCTCCCGCAGCACGATCAACTGATCGTAGCGGTAGACTCCGGCCGCGGCGTCGATGAGTTGGCGGCGACGCTTGCCCATGAGCGGCAGCGTGTAATGCGGCGTGTAGTGCAAGCCGCGCGCTTGCAGCTCCTTGCCGAGAAATCTGCCGAATTGCAGGCTGCCGGCGCGATCGGCATTGTCGGCGGACATGAAAATGGCGTAGCCGGTGAACCGGTCGCTGAAATGGTTCTCCAGTCCCCGGTATTGCCAGGTCTCGAGCAGATAAGCGGGAACGGAATCGTGGTGGACGGAGATGAAGAGGTTGGCCCGCAGGCTGTTGGCGCGTGCGGCCCGCTCGACGAGCCCCGCCAGCGGAGCGGTGGCGGTGATCAGGAGTACGGTGTTCTTGAAACCGGCATCGACGAGCGCCTGCTTGATCTCGGTGCCGAGCTGAAGGTTGAACGCGTATTCGGGAACGCCGCGCGCGCTGACGGCGCCGGGCACCTCGCGCGTGTGGCCAACGTCGACGACGACGCGGAACGCCGAACGCCGGCAGTTCCCGCGCTCGGGTTTGGCGGCCGCCGCGGGCTTCTCGCCGCGTGCCGGATGGCGGCCGGCGCCGAGAAGCAGGATCGAGAGGCCGACGAGAAGCGCCGCTCGGGCGCGCCGCGGCCTGTTCATGACATTCTCATACGGACGCTTCCGCCAGCATGGCCGACATCGGGACGGCTTGCCTCGCCCTAGCGAGCTCGGCATGGCTTGTCCACGCGTTGTTTCCTTCCGCCGTCGGCGGTTCTTGTCCTTGTGCGGGCCAGGCGCCTATCGTACCAAGCAAGGGGAGCGGGTCATCGCAAATGGGCAAATTCGTCGGCATCTGCGCTGCACTCTTGGTGGCTGCCGCCGGATTCATCGTGCTGACCGGTCAGCCCGAGGCGACCGCGTTGTTGGCTGCTTTCCGCTCGCAACCATTGCCGGCGCGCGCCGCCGTGACGGCGATCGCGGTCGTGCTGGTCGCGCTGCTCATCTGCGCGGCGTGGCTCTGTGATATCATCGTGCGGCAGCGTCGAGCGGCGCGGGCGCTGGAACTGCGGCTCAACGGCGTGCGCGACGGCGTGAAGGCGCTGGCCAAGACCCAAATCGACGTCGAAGCAGCGGTGCACCAGCTCGCCCGCACCGATCCGGAGGATGCGATCGGCGCGCTTCAGCAGCGGCTCACGGAAGCCGAGCGCGTCGCGCAGGTGCAACAAGGCCGCAACGAGGCCGGCGACCTTCAGTCCCGCGTCGACTATCTCCGCACCCAGCAGCAACTGCTGCAAGATCGACTCGCTCCGGTGCTGGAGGGGCGACGCTTGATCGAGCGGCTTTTCATGGAGCTGGAAGGTCGCCAGAACGATATCGCACGGTCGCTGGACGAGATCGCCGGCGGCGATGATACGGTCGCGGTCAACCTCGGCTTGAAGGACATGATGGAATTCGTCCGCCGCGGCCATGAGCGCTGCGACGACATCGAACGCGCCGCGAAAGTCATGGCCGGCGTGAAGGAGGATTATGCCGAGCTGCGAAGCCGGCTTGATCTATTCGCCGCCGCCGACGGCGGCGTCGCCAGCCGCATCAAGGAATTGCGCGAAGAGCGCGACCGGCTGACGGCGGCGATCGATTCCCTCGAGCAGACGCCGGAAGGGCCGCTCGCCGGACGGGTGCAGAGATTTGCCGACGACAAGAAGGCGCTCGACGGCCGCTTGTCGGAGTTGAATATGGAATTTTCCCGGCTGGCGACGTTGCAAAAGGAGCTTGCCGGGCTGTTCGCGAGCTTCGATCGCGCGCTCAATATTCTCTTGATCGGCGAGCGCGGCGCCGGCGCCGCCGGGGTCGATGCGCGCACCGAGGAGCTCGCCGTGTTCATCGTCGAGACGCAAGCGCATCTCGACGATATCGAACACAGAGCGGCGATCTTCCGGCAGTTGAAGGCCAAGCTTGGTGATCTGCAGTCGCGGCTCGTTCCGCTCGAAGCCGCGGAGGGCGGCGTGGCGAACCTTATCGAGGAGCTCAAGGAGATCCGCGACAGGCTTGTCGCCAAGATGCGGCGCATCGACGAGAGCGAAGACGGAGATCTCGTCGAGCGCGTGCGAAAATTCACCGAGATCAAGAGAGAACTCGAAGATCGCGTTGCCATGCTCGCGGAGCAGTTCGCCAAGTTGGCGACCATCCGCAAGGACATCACTGGCTTGTTCGAAAGATTGAGCAGCGCGGTCACCACGTCGGCGAACTGACCGGCATCCGCCGCAAAGGAGAGTCGCAGATGACCACGGTGCGCGAGCCCGTTCTCATTCCGGTCAAGATTACGGATCTACGCCCCACCCAGATCACCGTCGGCATGCGCGAGGTGCTGGCCAAGCGCAAGCACTGGCGCGAGACCGAAACGAAAAAGGGCGAGGAATTTCTCGGCAAGCACATGATTCCGGTCATCCTCGGCCCGAAACACCGGCACTACGTTATCGATCATCACCATCTCGCGCGCGCGCTCCACGACGAGGGCGTCAAGAAAGTCGCGGTGACGATCGTGGCTAATCTGAGCAGGCTCGATGGCGACGCGTTCTGGACGGTCATGGACAACCGCAATTGGATGCATCCATTCGACGCCGAGGGTCGCCGCCGCCATTACCGCGACATTCCCAAAGCGGTGACCGATCTCATTGACGATCCATTCCGTTCGCTCGCCGGCGAGTTGCGCCGCGTCGGCGGCTTCGCCAAGGATACCACTCCGTTCAGCGAATTTATCTGGGCGGACTTCCTGCGCCGGCGCATGAAGCGCAAGCTGGTCGAGCGCGACTTCGATCGAGCGGTCGAGGCGGCGCTTGAATTGGCCAAGAGCGGCGACGCCGATTATCTGCCCGGATGGTGCGGGCCGGCGCCGGAGGACTGAACGGCGCCGACGACAATCGCCAAGCGCAAGGACCTTCTCATCTCGATCGGCTTTCGGCGTGCTCATGCCACGCCGCAGATCACATTTGGTAGAATATTCTGATGTCTGCCGCGGAAAAGCGATGCATGATGGCGATCGTGTCGCGCGGCGGGAAACCGCGCATGGATTCCGCTTCGTTGTTTCTAGCGCGCAGGCAGAGGATGACTTCGCCGCTCGAACAAAAAATCAGGATCGCCGGGCCGGTCGTGGTGACCGCGAACCGCGTCGGCGACGGCGCCGTGGTGTATTGGCGCGCCGACGGCGGCTGGACCACCGCGCTCGATGCCGCCGCGGTCACCGCCGATGCGGCGCAAGCGCGGAAAATGATCGCCGCCGCGGTCGCCGACGATTTGCGCGCGGTCGGCCCCTATGTCGCGCCGGTCAAGCTCACGCGCGAGGGCGACGTGCGGCCCGGCAACCTGCGCGAGATCATTCGCCGCGGCGGTCCCACGATCGATCTGCCGGCCACGTCTCGGCATACGCGCATGATCCCGAAGAGCGGCTGCCGCCTTTCGGAAAACGACCATGCGCAAAGCAAAAGCTAGGCGCCCATGTATCTCTACGACGATCTCGACCGCACGCTGGTCGCCGAGCGCGTCGCCGATTTTCGCGATCAGATCGCGCGCCGCCTGTCGGGCGAGCTGAGCGAAGAGGAATTCAAGCCGCTGCGGCTGATGAACGGCGTCTATCTGCAACTCCACGCCTACATGCTGCGCATCTCCATTCCTTACGGAACGCTGTCGTCGGCACAGTTGCGCATGCTGGCGCGGGTCGCCCGCCGCTACGATCGCGGCTACGGCCATTTCACCACGCGGCAGAACATCCAGTTCCACTGGATCAAGCTTCAGGAGCTGCCAGACGCCATGGCCGAGCTCGCCAGCGTCGGCATGCACGGCATGCAGACGAGCGGCAATAACGTCCGCAACGTCACCACCGACCAATGGGCAGGCGTCGCCCCCGACGAGATCGAGGACCCGCGCATCTGGGCCGAGATCATCCGCCAGCACGTGACGCTGCATCCGGAATTTTCGTTTCTGCCGCGCAAGTTCAAGATCGCGGTCGGCGCCGCGAGCCACGACCGCGCCGCGCTGCGCATCCACGACTTGGCGCTGCGCCTGCATCGCAACGGCGCCGGCGAAGCCGGCTTTGAGGTCGTGGTGGGCGGCGGCCTCGGCCGTACACCGTTCCTCGCCAAGACGATCAAGCCGTTCCTGAACAAGCGCGACGTCTTGAGTTACGTCGAAGCGGTGCTGCGCACCTATAACGCCTTCGGGCGGCGCGACAACATCTGGAAGGCGCGCATCAAGATTCTGCTGCACGACCTCGGCGTCGAGGCGTTCGCCAGAGAAGTCGAAGCGGAGTGGGAGGCGATCAAGGACGGCGCGCTCGCGCTCGATCCGGCGGTGGTCGCTGAGATCGCCGGCCGCTTTCGCTATCCGGCCTATGAGCGGCTCGACGACAGCCCGCCGGCGCTGACGCAGGCGCGCCGCGCCGACCGGGCGTTCGACGCCTGGATGGACAATGCGGTCGCCAATCACAAGGTCCCGGGCTACGCCATCGTCACGCTCTCGCTCAAGCCGGA
>JASHRY010000413.1 GCA_030037105.1 Xanthobacteraceae bacterium | reverse complement strand
TCCGAGCAGATCGCCGCGCTCGGCGGCGAGGCGGCCGAACGCGAGCGCCACCTCAACCGCTTCAGCCGCGTGGTCGCCAACTGGCTTGCCATCATGCAGCGGCAGAAGCAGCTCACCTTCTTCACCCAGAGCTATTCGCAGGCCGCCGTGATCTTTCCCTATGTGGTCGTGAGCCCGGCCTATTTCTCCGCCGCCATGCAGCTCGGCGGCCTTATGCAGACGGCGTCCGCCTTCAACAGCGTACAGGGCGCCCTTTCCTATTTCATCACCGCGTACCGGCAGATCGCCGAATGGAGCTCGGTGATCGCGCGACTGTCGGGATTCGAGGAGGCGATCGCGGTCGGCCGCGCGGCCGCGGTGACGCCGCCTTCCGTCGAAGTCGCCCGGCGCGAAGCCGCCGTCTTCACCCTCGACCACGTCGACGTCCGCCTGCCGCGCGGCGAGCCGATCGTCGCCGCCGAACATATTGCATTTCCGGCCGGGGAGCGCGTTCTGGTCACCGGGCCTTCGGGCGCGGGGAAATCGACGCTGTTCCGCGTCATTGCCGGCATCTGGCCGTTCGGATCGGGCCGCGTGACGGTGCCCAAGGGCGCCAAAGTCATGCTGCTGCCGCAGCGGCCTTATTTTCCCGTGGCGCCGCTGGCGGCGGCGGTCGGCTACCCGGCCGAAACAGGCACGTTCGACGCTGCCCGCGTCGCCGAGGCGCTCACCGCCGTCGGGCTGTCGCATTTGGTCGAGCGGCTCGACGAGGACGCGCACTGGAACCGCATGCTCTCGGTCGGCGAGCAGCAGCGCCTCGGCATCGCCCGCGCGCTGTTGCACGCGCCCGACTACCTGTTCCTCGATGAAGCCACGGCTTCACTCGACGAAGCCGCCGAGGCGATGCTGTACCGCTTGCTGCAGGACCGGCTCAAGGGCGCGACCATCGTCTCCATCGGCCATCGCTCGACGCTCGGCGCCTTTCATCGCCGCCGCGTCGAGTTGGTGCCGCACGACAATTTCTATCAGGTGCGCGACGCCACGCTGGTATCCGCGGCCGAGTGATGGGCGGCCCGGCAGCAAGCGGCGGCGGCATCGCCGCCGCCGGCCCGCCGACCGCAATTCCCGTTCGGTTCACCGGCTCTATTTGAGCGCGTTGAGCGAGGTCGCGATCGAAAGCTTGGCGACGAAGTCCGCACCGCACCAGTCGGAGGCGTTGCCCGTGGGGTTGATGGCCGTGACGGCCCCCGCCGAGAACGCCGCCGTCTGGTCGCCGGTGAAAACGTTGCACTGCGCCTTGGTCAGGTTGGTCTGATAGTAGCGCAGGTCGAGCGTGAATATCTTCCAGGTGAACGAGAGGCCGGCGTCCCAGTTCAAATAGCTCGGCAGGGGAACGCCGCCGGGAAAGGCCGGTGTCCCGTAGAACGCGTCGGTCGTGCCGAGCTGCCACCAGCCGATATCGGCCGAAATGGAAGCGCCGATGCCGTTCGGCAGCAACGTCGACGGCGCGATGAGCGTCACGTTGCCCGTGTAGTAGATGCCGGGCGCGCCCGAATTGAGCACCGACGGTGAGCCCCAAATGCTGCCGCCGAAATTGAAATTGTCGTTCACCGTGTAGGTGGCCTTGCCGTATCCTTCAACGAAGCTCAGGTCCTCCTTGATCGTGTTGCCGTTCGGCAAACCGATCGCCGTCGCCGGGGCGCCGCCGAGGCTGCTGCAGAGGACCGTCGTGTTGAAGCACTGGCCGTCCGGATAAAGGTAGTACCAGACGCCGAAATCGAGCCCGAGCTTGTCGAAGGTCGGACGAACGCCGCCGTACAGATCGATCTCGGCGGCGGCACGGTTGGGGAAATCGATGCTCTCGCCGGAGACTCCGAAATAGCCTTGCCAGTCTTTGCTGAAGTTGTAGCGCGGCTCCACGCCGAACTGCGTCGACGGCCGGTGGTTCGACTGCGTGATGCCGCGGAAATTGTAGTCCGTCATCAAGGCGCCGGTGATCGCGATATCCCATGGCGAGGGCGGCGGTGGCGGCGGCGGCGGCGCCTTGACCGCCATATCGGCCGCAATCGCGGAGGACGAAGCCAGACTGGCGGCGACAAGCAACAAAAAAGCCATTCTCTTCATGACTTGCCCCCTTGGCGGTCGTGAGAATCAAAAAGAAAGATTGCGTCGGATGCATATGGAATCGAGTGGGACCGACCCGTTACGGAATATAAAAACCATAGAGACATGGGGTCGGAGGCAGGAGCGGTCATAAAAGGCACCATGTCCTTCCATGCCCCTACTCGGCTTTTTGACACCGTCCGAACTCGTTCGCGAGTTCGCGGGCGTGAGCTAACAATGAATTTTTATGGAGCCGCGCCGCTTCGCCAAGACGAAACATGCAGCAAATGCCGCCTTTTTATGCATTCTCATAGAATCAAAACGAGTGTGGCGCGTCGGCTACACTCAAGCCAGAAGCTATGCGCGGTGGGATCAATTCGATCGATTTGAGCCCCGGTCCCGCATCGTCTTCCAATATTCCAAGATGGTTCCCCGCACCCACGTTCAACGGCACCGACGCTTCTGCCCGGCCTTGCGCCAGGCATCCACGTCGTTAAACTAGAGCTTGACCCAATCAGATTGAATCCATGCCGTCATTGCGCGGAGTCCTTTAGGGTAACGCGACGAAGCAATCCAGCATTCGGAGCTGCCGTCCCCCCTAGATCGCTTCGCTGCGCTCGCGATGACGGGTCAATTCGGCCGGATATTGCTCCAGCAAGCGCAAAGACGCGGATGCCGACGTCAGCGGAGGTCATACTATGAAGGCGAGTGTCGACGGACAGGTGATCGCACAGAGCGACGACATTGTCGCGTGTGCCGGCTATCATTATTTTCCGCGCGCGGCCGTGCGCATGGATCGGCTCGAAAAGGCCGACAAGACCGAAGAAGACCGGGCCTGTCCGCACGGCGTCCAGTTCTACGACGTCGTCGTCGACGGCAAACGTCATACCCGCGCCGCCTGGTCATACGAAGAGCCGCGGCCGGAAATGGCGCTGGTGGCGGATAGGTTCGGATTCTGGGAGGACGTCGAGGTCGAATAAAGGCGCGCCCGCTTACGCCACCTTCTTGCGATTGGCCTCGAGCCGTCGGTCGATCAGCGCCACCATCGCGTCGATCACCGGATTGCGCAAGCCCTTCTGTACGGCAACGAGCTGCACGAGCTTATCGGCCCGCTCGATGAAAGGCGCGCCGTTTGCAAGCGCGCGCGCCGCCGAGGATGGCCGCGTCAGCGACTGCGCCGCTGCGGCGTACTTCTCGAACGGCACCAAATCCGCGCGCGCGGCGCCGAGCTTCACGCAGAGATCGACGACGAAATCATAGACAGAGCGCGACGCTTCGACGTCGCGATGGACCGCCTCCTGAATGGTGATGGTGCCGTCGGCGGTCACGCAGCGATAATTGCCGGTGAGCAGCATCGCCCATTTGGCCAGCGGCACGAAGACCGATTCGTGCACCTTGAGCTTCACCGGCAGTTCGATCCTGCCTTCCGGCGTATCGAATCGAATCGCCTCGATCTCGTCCTGCAACCGACGCAGGAGCGCGGTGTGAGCTGGCGACGGAAAACGCGCAACCTTGAAATTGGTCGGCAGCGTCACATTGAGGACGTTGACCTTCTCTTCCGGCGGCCTGATCGCCTGCGGATCCGGACTGCACAGCGTGATCACGGCCGGATCGAACCCGTTCCAGACGCTGGCATCGGTATAGGCCGGCCGCAGCGCGTCGGTATCGAGGCCCGGAATACGCCGCAAATAGGCGAGCGGCGGCATGTTCATGATCGACATGCACGGCACCTTGGCCCGCGCCACGCTGTCGAGCAATTCGCGCACGGCGGGCACGCGATATTGCGGCTCTTGCATGGCGAGAGCGACAAGATCGTAGTCCTTGGGATCGATACCGGCGGCGCCACCGGCGCTCACCCGACCCGGCAGCTCGCGCGAATCGAGTTCGACCGGGGCGGCGCGGCCCCGCACCGGCAGGCGCACGCGAAACCCCTCGGCATTGATGAGATCGGCCTCCGCCGGCAGGCAGACCAGCCTGACGCGGTGCCCGCCGAACAAAAGCTTGGAAGCGAGCAGCGAGCCATAGGACGCGCCCAGGATCAGGATGTTGTAAGTGAGCGCCATCGCGCACCTCCGCAGCGGAACGGCCGGCCAGTGCCGGCCCCAACCGCGATCGCTCGCGGCCGGTCCGCTTCAGGCAATGCTATGAGCGCAGCGAAGTCGATGCAATGCAGATCGATCTGATCGAGCGCAGAAACGCGGTGCCGGCGCGAAGCCGAACACCGCGATGCGTATAGCCGGCGGCGACCGAAGCATTTGCGGCTTTGCGCGCCGTTCCGCTTGCGCGGCCGCATTGCCCGCTTCAGCCGGGCGGACAGGCGCTAGACTTCGCTTTCGCCCGAAGGGGAACCCATGGGAGCCGGCGACCAGGCCGGAGCCGGTTCAACCGCGGGGGCCGGGGCAGGCTTCCTCGCCGGCGCCTTGCGCTTCGGAGCCGTCTTCTTCGTCGCCTTCCGCGTCGATTTCTTCGCCGCCGCTTTCACCGTCCTTTTCTTCCTGCGCGCCGGAGCAGCCTTCCTCTTGCTCTTGGTAGATTTCTTCTTCGCCTTTGCCTTCTTCACCATGATCGTCCTCCCGATCCAAACTAGGAGAAAAGCATCCCCTCGGTCTCCACTGGGAGACCAAGTTCACGCCACGACCGAGCTCCCCGCTCAGCCCGCTCAACCCGCTGCCACGTGCGGGCGTAACGCCGCATGCGCTCCATACTCGCGCAGCGTTGGCGGACACGGCCCCCCCGTCGCCCAATCGATCAACTCGACGGTGTGGACGGCTGGCAACTCCGTGCCCGCTGCGATCTGCGTCATGCAGCCGATGTTGCCCGCCGCGATGACGTCAGGTCGCAATCCCTCGATAGTCCCGACTTTGCGATCGCGCAACCTCCTTGCGATGTCGGGCTGCAGAATATTGTACGTGCCGGCGGAGCCGCAGCATAGATGACCATCCGGCACGTCTTTGACCGCGAAGCCCAGCCTAGCCAGTAACTCCTTCGGCTGTCGCGTCACGCGCTGCCCGTGCTGCAGCGAGCAGGCCGAGTGATAGGCGACGGCGAGCCCGGGGGCATTCTGATCGGGCTTGAGCGGCAGCCCGGCAAGATATTCGGCGATATCCTTGGCGAGGCTTGCAACCCGCGCGGCGCGTTTGGCATAGGCCGGATCGGTGCGCAGCATGAAGCCGTAATCCTTCACCGTGGTGCCGCAACCCGAAGCGGTGATGAGGATCGCGTCGAGGCCCGCGGTCGCGGTCCAGGCGTCGATATTGGCGCGCGCCTGGGCGAGCGCCTCCCGCTCGCGGCCCAGGTGATGGACGAGCGAGCCGCAACAGCCGGCGCCTTCGGCCAGCACGACCTCGATGCCGTGGCGGGTGAGCACGCGGATCGCGGCGGCGTTGATCTGCGGCGCCAGCACGTCGTTGACGCAACCTGAGAGCAGCGCCACGCGGCCTTTGCGATCGCCGACGGCAGGGAAGGTCTGCGGCGCGCGGGGACGATGCGGCAGGCGGCGGGGGGCAAGGTGCAGGATGGCGGCGAGCCGCTTGAGCCCGAGCGCCGCCAACAGCGGGGCTAACGGCTTTGCGGCCAGCGCCGCAATGAGCGCAAGCCCGAAACGCCGCGGATAGGGCATCACCTTGGCGAGCGTCGCGCGCAGCAGGCGCTCCGTGAGCGGCCGCCGATAGGTGTCCTCGATGCGGACCCGGGCATGATCGACGAGGTGCATGTAGTGCACCCCGGACGGACACGTCGTCATGCAGGCGAGGCAGGACAGGCAGCGATCGATATGGCGGGCGACCTCGGTCGTGGCCGGCCGATCGGTCTCCAGCATGTCCTTGATGAGGTAGATGCGCCCGCGCGGCGAATCGAGCTCGTTGCCGTCGAGCACGTAGGTCGGGCAGGTGGCGGTACAGAAGCCGCAGTGCACGCAGGCGCGCAGAATTTTTTCCGATTCCGCGATGTCGGGGTCGGCGAGCTGCGCAAGAGTAAAGTTGGTCTGCATGGCTATATGCCCGCCCACATGCGCCC
>JASHRY010000412.1 GCA_030037105.1 Xanthobacteraceae bacterium | reverse complement strand
GTCGAACATGACATGCACATCGTCCGCCAGATCGCGCAACGCGTGACAGTTTTGCATCAAGGTCAGCGGCTTGCCGAAGGCCCGCTGAGCGACGTCATGAACAACGACCAGGTCCGCGAAGTCTATCTCGGAAAGGGCAAATTCCAGTGACCCTGCAGGTTCAGGCGATTCACACTTATTATGGAACCAGCCACATCCTCCACGGCGTTTCGCTGGAGATCAGTGACGGTGAACTGTTCGCCGTGCTCGGCCGCAACGGCGCCGGCAAGACCACGCTGCTGCGCAGCATTACCGGCGTCAACCCGCCGAAATCCGGCAACATTACGCTAAGCGGGGTCGACATTACACATATCAAACCGCATGAGCGTGCTCGCATCGGGGTCAGTTACGTGCCGCAAGGACGCGAAATCATCGCCGACATCACCGCAGCGGAAAACATCTTCGTGGCGCTGTTGGGCAAGGGGCAAAAGGCAAATAAAGTGCCGGACTTTGTTTTCGATTACTTTCCCGCCCTCAAACCGCTGATGGATTTGAAGGGCGGCGTTCTTTCGGGCGGCCAGCAGCAACAGCTCGCCATCGCCCGCGCATTGGTACAGAACCCCAAACTGCTGCTTATGGACGAGCCGACCGAAGGTTTGCAACCTTCAGTGGTTCAAGAGATCGATCTGATCATCAAGCGCATCCCCAAAGAGCGCGAGTGCGCAGTCCTCCTGGTCGAGCAGAATCTGGATTTTGTACGCGACATCACCCAGCGGTTTGCTATCCTCGATACCGGCCGGATCGTAGCCGAAGGGGACATTGGCGAGCTTACGTCCGATATTGTGCGGCTCCACTTGGCAGTTTGAGCAGGCAGTAGGCAGCCGCGATCCGTGTTTGGAAGCCAAGCCTTGGAAAAATTTCAGCCCGGAAAAGCTCGGGCGACATCCGGGCAGTTGGCATTATTCCTGCATGTGACGGTGGAGACGCTTGCCATGGCGCTGTGAACGGCATTTACTCGCCTCAAAAATGCTCGCCGGCAAAAGCAAAAGCGAGCGACACGGCGCCATCCCGATACCCTACTCTATGAAGGAGGAGGCTGTGACGTGGTGCCAGTTTAGTCCGGAGTCGTGGCGGATCGGGGTGTTGTTTTCCCAGTCCGGCGTTATGGCGGTCATCGAGGAAACGCAGTTGCGGGCTACGCTGCTCGCGATCGACGAGATCAACAAGGTGGGCGGCGTGAACGGCCGGGAAGTTGTCCCGGTGATCTACGATCCTCGGTCGGATGCACAAGCCTACGCGCTCTGCGCCAAGCGGTTGATGATCGAAGACGGCATAACTATGATTTTCGGTTGCTACACTTCGAGCAGCCGCAAGGCCGTTCTGCCCGTCGTCGAGCGCCTGAACGGGCTGTTATGGTACCCGACGCTTTATGAGGGTTTCGAATTCTCGCCCAACGTCATCTACACCGGCGCGGCCCCCAACCAGAACAGCGTCATGCTCTGTTCCTACTTGGCAAAAACCTATGGGCCGCGCTTCTATTTCGTCGGCTCCGACTATGTCTATCCGCGTGAATCCAATCGGATCATGCGCGAGCTTTTGCGCCGCCGCGGCTGCACGGTCGCCGGCGAGACCTATCTGGATCTGCGCGCCAAGCACTGCGATTTTCGCGCGACGATGCGGGAGATCAAAAATGCCGCACCGGACGTCATTTTTTCCACCGTAGTCGGTTACTCGACGGTGTATCTCTATCAGGCTTTCGCCGAAGCCGGCCTCGATGCCCGTGTCACACCCATCGCCAGTCTGACCACCACCGAATCCGAGGTGCGCGCCATGGGCTTCGACGTTGCCGAGCGGCACATCACCGCCGCGCCCTACTTCCAGTCGTTGACCGGCGAGCGCAATGAACATTTCGTCAGGCGATACAAGGCCCGTTATGGCGAGGATGAGCCCACCAATATGTGCGCCGAAGCCGCCTATTTTCAGGTCCATCTGTTTGCGAACGCATTGGCGCAGACCAATTCGATGGACACCGACATCATCAGGCAGACCGCGCTGGGCGCCGATTTCGACGCACCCCAGGGCCGCATCTCGGTCAACACCGCCACCAGCCATACCAATCTGTGGTCGCGCATCGGCCGGATCGATCGAAAAGGACAGTTTGAAATCATGCAGCAATCCGAAATGCCGGTTTTGGCGGACCCGTTTCTGATCGGCCGCGATCACATCGGCGCATTGGCGCAGCCCTGATGAGAGAGCAGCGACATTCCTCGCCCGCCGGCGTCGGAGCAACACGCGAACCCCCGAGCCCCGCTGCGGAGATATCGTCTCTGCAAATCTTGGTGGCCGTTCCACATGACGTGGAAGGGGACCTGCTGGTACGCGAACTGCTGCGCACGCGGGATAACGTCCGCCGCGAATGGCCGCTGCCGTCCCGGCTGCCGGAAGCGGTCGACGTCGTATTCTGCGAGCTCGTGCCCGAGTTGCCGCAATGGCTGCCGTGGGTCCCCGGGCAGCCGACGGCCGCACTGGTCGTCGTGACGCAGGCAGCGCAAATGCCCAGACTGAAATTGTTGCACGATTGCGCGCCGCACGCCGTGCTGCATCGGCCGTTTACCCCCGGCACGGTGTTGACCGCCCTCGCCGTTGCGCGGGCGCAGTTCCTCTATGAGGGGCGGCTGCGGACGCGGATCGACAAACTCGATGAGACCTTACGGGCATTCCGCAGCATCGAGCGCGCCAAGTACATCCTCATGGACAAGCGCAACATTGATGAGGAAAAAGCCTATCATTTCATGCGCCGGAAGGCCATGAGCCAGCGGGTCTCCATCGGCGCCGTGGCGGCCGCTATCATTGACTCCCATGACATTCTCGAATAGGGTTTTTTCAAGCTCCTGAGACGCAGGAGCGCGGCAACGGCGCCGCACACATTATTCATGGGCAAGGACGCCCTGCTGCGACCACCACTGTGGGCGAAGCGGGCGTTTTTTGTCCTTAGCCGCACAGTCATCTCAGCAGGCAAACAGCACGAGCCCACCCGGCGCAGCGCGCCGCGTCAGGGCGTCGCTCGCGCTACAGATCGAGCAGGAGGTCGACATGCTTCACGGCGATATCAGCAGTAGCAATGACACGGTCGGCGTTGCCGTCGTCAATTACAAAATGCCGCGTCTTCACACCAAGGCGGAAGTATTGGCCAACGCGCGCAATATAGCCGATATGGTGGTCGGCATGAAGGTCGGCCTGCCCGGCATGGACCTTGTGGTCTTCCCCGAGTACAGCACGCACGGGATCATGTATGACTCGAAGGAGATGTACGACACCGCCGCGACCGTGCCCGGCGAGGAAACCAAGATCTTTGCCGATGCCTGCCGCAAGGCCAAAGTCTGGGGCGTGTTCTCGCTGACCGGAGAACGGCACGAGGATCACCCGAAAAAAGCACCCTACAACACGCTGATCCTGATGAACGACAAGGGCGAGATCGTTCAAAAATATCGCAAGATCATGCCCTGGGTCCCCATCGAGGGTTGGTATCCGGGTAACTGCACCTATGTTTCGGACGGTCCGAAAGGGCTCAAGACCAGCCTGATCATCTGCGACGACGGCAATTATCCGGAAATCTGGCGCGATTGCGCCATGAAGGGCGCCGAACTTATCGTCCGCTGCCAAGGCTACATGTATCCGGCCAAGGAACAGCAAGTGTTAATGGCGAAGGCGATGGCCTGGGCGAACAACGTCTATGTCGCGGTCGCCAACGCCGCCGGCTTCGACGGCGTCTATTCCTACTTCGGCCATTCGGCGATCATCGGCTTTGACGGTCGCACGCTAGGCGAGTGCGGCGAGGAAGATATGGGCATCCAGTACGCCCAGCTTTCGAAATCCCTGATACGCGACGCGCGGCGCAATCTGCAGGCGCAAAACCACCTTTTCAAACTCGTACATCGCGGCTACACCGGCAAGATCAATTCGCGCGAGGACGTCCGCGGGGAGGCGATTTGTCCGTACGACTTCTACAAGAAGTGGATCACCGATCCCGAAGGCACGCGCACGATGGTCGAAGCATTGACGCGCTCCACCGTGGGAACCGAGGAATGCCCGATCGAGGGAATTCCAAACCAGAAGGTGACGGCTCATCGCTGATGCGGGCGGCGCCCTCGTTCCCGGCGGATCGAGGGCGCCAGCACTTTGGCGGGATAGGTTCTGCTCAGAATGGAGCTTGACGACTTCAGGATCGGCGAGGAGCCCTATTATCACGCCGTCGGCGACGAAGTCCGCCTGTTTGCCGCGGCCTACGCCGAGCGCATGCCGATCATGCTCAAGGGCCCGACCGGTTGCGGGAAGACGCGGTTTATCGAATACATGGCGTGGCGCCTTGAACGCCCGCTCGTAACCGTCGCCTGCCACGAGGACATGACCGCTTCCGATCTGGTCGGGCGCTATCTGCTCGATGCCCAGGGTACGGTTTGGCACGACGGTCCGCTCACCATCGCCGTCCGCCATGGCGCCATCTGCTATCTCGATGAAATCGTGGAGGCGCGCCAAGACACCACGGTGGTGATCCATCCGCTCACCGACGACCGCCGCGTGCTCCCGCTGGAGAAACGCGGCGAGTTGGTGCGCGCTCATCCCGACTTTCAGTTGGTGATTTCCTACAATCCCGGCTACCAGAGCGTTCTCAAGGATCTCAAGGAATCGACCAAACAGCGCTTCGGCGCCATGGACTTCGGATATCCGCCGGCGAACATCGAAGCCGAGATCGTGGCGCACGAGGCCAAGATCGAGCGCGCAACGGCTGAAAAGCTCGTCGCCATCGGTCAGCGCTCGCGCAATCTCAAAGGTCACGGGCTTGACGAAGGCGCTTCGACGCGGATGTTGATACAGGCCGGGCGCCTGATCGCTCACGGCGTGGCGGTTGAAGCCGCCTGCCAGGTGGCGCTGGTGTTGCCGATTACCGACGATGTCGATATCAGGGGCGCGCTGACCGCGGCGATCGCTGCCTCCATCTAAAAGTCTATGGCGCTAAGTTCCCTCGACCAGCGACAATCCCTGATCGCGTCTCTCGCCGACCGGCCGGAGATCGCGGGGACGCTTGAACTGGTGTGGCGCCAGGCGCGCGCCAGCCTGCCGCCGGCGCAGCTGTGCGACTGGGTCGCCGCATGCCGGGAGATCACCGAACGCGTCGGATCGAGCGCGGCCATCGCCTATATTCGCAACTCGCCTTCCGTTGCTGCCGCCGCCGGATCGCAAGCGGTCGCGGTTCTGGCGGAAGCCGCCCTGGACCTCGCCGCTCTCTCTGGCGACGACGCGACGCTGGCGCTATTCGTCGCGGCTCCGCACGCGGCTCGGCGGCTTGCCGACGGCCAGGCATTTGCGGAATGGTTGCGCGTGATCCGCCGGATCGCCAAGCTGGCGCCGGAATCCGTTGGCCTTTTGCTGGACCGCTCGGCACGCGTGCTCGACAGCCTCGATCTTCGCTCGTTCGAGGCCTGGGCGCTGGGCGGGATCCGCGCCGCCGAGAACGACCCCGAGCGGCGGCTGAAGTTTTTCGCTTTGCTGGACACGCAGGCGCTGCACGATATGCAGCACGGCGTCGACAGCGTCGCTTTCACCGACGTCGAACGCGAACTCAAGGCCTTCGTCGCCGCCCTGTGGCGCACGACCCCGCCCGTCCGCGTGTTGCCGCCGGCCGGATTCGACACGCCGCGGCGGGCTTGCTTCGGCAACGGCGTGATCCGCGTCCCGCAGTCCTTTCACGGCTTCGGCGGGCAGAGCGGAAAGGATTTGTTCCGCGCGGCACTGGCTCACGTCTTGGCGCATTTGCAGTTCACGGGCCCCAAGTTTGCGGTCGGCAGCCTCAAGCCGCTGCAGGTCGCTCTGGTGTCGTTGATCGAGGACGCCCGGGTGGAGCAGCTGGCGCTCGGCCATTTTCCCGGCTTGCGTCGCTTTTGGCTGCCCTTTCATCTCGCCGAGCCGAACGGTGTGATCACGGCGCCGGCATTGATGGCGCGACTGGCGCGGGCGTTGCTTGATCCGAACTATTTCGATCCCCATGGCTGGGTGAGCAAGGGCCGCGACCTATTTCTGACCGAGCGCGTACGCTGGACGGATCCGACGATCAGCCGCAGCATCGGCGGCCTTCTCGGCAACGATCTCGGGCAGATGCGGGTGCAGTTCAACCCGCGTACTTATGTCGTCGAGCCGGCCTATCGCGACGACCATCAAGGGCTTTGGGACTTCCCGCCGGCGGCCGGCGCCGCGGGCGAGACATTATATGAGTCGGTGCGCTTCGAGCAGCTCGAATCGGAGCCGGCGGATCGCGAACGTGAAACCGGCACCGACGGCCCGGCAAATGTGGCGCGATTTGCGGAAGAGGAAGCCGAAATCGGCATTCCCGTCGCCCGTTATCCGGAATGGGATTACCTGATCGGCCGCGATCGCGGCGAGTGGACCACCGTATCGGAATACAATCCCGCCGACGGCCGCGCCGAGCAGATCGACGGCATTCTCGAAAACTATCCGGAGACCGCCTATCGCATCGACGCCTTGGTGCAGGCCGCCAAGGTAAGCCGACCGTTGCGCGTGCGACGCCAGCGCGAGGGCGACAGGCTCGATCTCGAAGCAACAATCGCCGCAGCGATCGATCTGCGCGCCGGCCTCACCCCCAGCCCGAACGTCTATGCGCGGCTCGAGCGGCGCTGGCGCGATCTGTCGGTGCTGGTGCTGATCGATGCTTCACAATCGACCAACGACATCGTCAAGGCCGCCGGCCGATCGGTACTCGAGCTCGAACGCGACGCAACGTCGCTTCTCGCCCACGCCATGGACGGCATGGGTGATCCGTTCGCCATCCACGCTTTTTGCTCCGACACCCGCCAGGACGTGCATTATTATCGGCTCAAAGACTTCGATACGCTTTGGGGCCCGCTGGCCAAACGCCGGCTTGCCGGTGTCACTGGCCGCTACTCGACCCGCATGGGCGCGGCGCTGCGGCATGCCGGTCGTCATCTTGCCGCGTGTGAATCCTATCGCAAGCTTCTGCTTCTGGTCAGCGACGGCGAGCCCTCGGATATCGACATCGCCGACCGGCGTTATCTCGTCGAGGACGCCCGCCGCGCCGTACTGTCGCTCCGGCATGCGAGCATCGATCTGTTCTGCGTCGGCCTCGACGCCGGCGGCGACTCCTATCTGCACCGCATATTCGGGCGCTCCAATGTCATTCAGTTGGATCGCATCGAGCAACTGCCGGTGAAGCTGCCGCTGCTCTATTTCAGGCTGGCCGGATAGGCCGGCGGGCGGCTTGGCCTCGCCGTCGTCAGCTCACTCGCAGGTCCGGCTCGGCCGCATCGTCGTGTACGGCCGGTCGCATCACGTCACGCAGGGGGCGGCGTCAGCCCCGGATCAGCAACAACGGCCGCGGCGCGATCTCGCCCGCCACCTCCTCGGCGGCCGCACCAGTCACAAACCGCGACCGGTGACATGGTCGAACTCCGCACGAAGCGAGTCGTCAAACAGGTGCGCATGCCGCTGCGTTGTCTGAACCTGCGCGTGCCCGAGCAAGCGACCGGTCATCGGCAGTGTCATGCCGCCGGGAACCAAAACGATGAGCAACCAATCTACATCTTTAGAGATAATTTCAGCTTTAGGCCGCGTGCTCGGGAATGCGTCCGTCGAAAAGCAATAGCGACAGCGCCTTGTGCGGTTTGATCAGATCGGCGAGCGTGTGGGCGTCCAAGACGGCGAGGAACGCGTCGGTCGCTTCGTGCAACACGCCGCGCAACACGCAAGCGCGCTCGATGCGGCAATAGCCGGCATGATGAAGGCAGTCGATGACGTCAAGTTGATCCTCGATGTCACGCACCACCTCGCCGATATTGATGTCACCCGGTTTGCGCATGAGACAGATGCCGCCGTTACGGCCGCGCACCGTCTCGAGGTAACCCTTCTGACCGAGATCGTTAACGACCTTCATCAAATGGTGCTTTGAGATATTGAAGCTCTTCGCAATGTCGTTGATCGTCGTCAGTCTACCCTCGTTGAGCCCGACCTGAATCAGGACACGCAAGGCATAATCTGTATGCAGTGTCAGGCGCATTGCCGTCTCCGCGTGGTTGCTTTCGTCGCCGCTATGCCGTCCCGGAATCGGGACTTATGCAGTACCGTGCGCGGCCGGCACGGCTCGCCGTCTTTGCTGTCCCGCTTTTTAATATGCATGGCTTTGTGAGGCGCACAGGGCGGCGCCGGACTCATCGGCTGCTCGCATAGGGCGGCGGAAGCGCCAGAAGGGGCTGGCCCTGCTTCGGTCCGGTGTCGCGGCTTGGCGGCCGTTCGGCCGCGTGCTGCTGCGGCCAACCGACGAATGCGGCGATAAACCAGAGCGTGCCCAGGACAATGGCGATAACGATCAGGCACCAGCCGGCGGTGGCCTGCTGATCGAGCCGATAATAGGCGCAAAGCCGCGTCGGTGCCGCGAGATAGAGGCCGCCTATGGCGCCCAGCTTGGGAATGAAATTGGCCCAGATGAACGCGCGGCCGAGCGGCGGCATCCGCCGCCAGCTCAAGCCCAGCGGCAGCCCGACGAGAAGCGGCAAGCTCGAGAACTTGACGGCGTCGAACCACGGGTCGGCGACGGCGCTGTCGAGCGCGCGCGGCAGCATCCAGAACGAGGTGCCAAAGATAACCAGCACGATGCCGGGAATGCCGAGCCAGTCGGCCTCGGCGAGCCAGCGCGGCTCATGCGCACGGACGGAGGCGGCGAGCAGCAGGCCGAGACCGATCAGCAACGGCACCTGCACCGTCATATGCACGGCCATGTCGCCCTCGAACGCAATCCGCAGCGGCCGCAGCCACAATATGAGCCACGCTCCGACGATGAGAAGCGGTCGGCTATAGTTATTCATGGCACGGACGCCTTCACGGCCTGCTGCGCCAGAACCTGCGGCGGCGCGTCCGGATCAAGAAGGCGGGCGAGACGTCCCTGTGCATCCACCAGATAGACGGCGCTGTTGTGAATGAAGCCGCCCATGCCGTCGGGTATGACCACGACGCCAAAGCTTTGCAGCAATGCCGCGAGGCCGGCGGCGTCGGCCGGCGCCGCGATCCGCCAATGCGGGGCCGTCGCGCCATAGCGATCGCCGTAGAGCTTCAACGCTTCACGGTCGTCATTGACGGGATCGAAGCTGATGCTGAGGAGATCGATCTGCGGGCCTGATCCCGACCCGCTTGCCAAATCCATCACGCGATGAAAATCGTCGCCGAGCGCGCTGCATATTGTTGGGCAGCGTGTATAGATGAAATCGACCAGGACCGGCCTGCCCTTGTAGTCGCCGAGCGAGAAGGCATGGCCGTCCTGATCGAAGAGGCGTACATCCGGCAGCGGCCGCGGGCTGCGTTCGATGTCGAGTTGCCGCGCGCCGGCGCTGGTGACGACGCGAAATCCCTCAGTCTCCCAAGCGAGCGCGGCCACTCCCGTCGCCACGACCAGCGCAAGCAGAGGGAGAAAGCCGCGAGTCATCAAGCGCCCGCTTCCTCCGCCGCTGCCGACGGAACACTAACGAGGTATCTCACCACCAAGATCAAGACACCCGCCACCGTCAGCGCGGCGCCGATCGAGCCGACGCGGTCATAGGGCAGCCAGCTCGCCAGATGCACGGCATAGCGGCGCGGAACGCTGGCGGCGCCGGCGGTGAGGAAAGCGAGGACGAATATCGAGCCGCCAACGACATAGAGCCAGAACCCGACCGGCGCCCAGGCGTTCTTCGAACGTGGCGTTATGTAAGTCAGGAAGCCGAGGAACATCGCGATCGTGCCCAGCA
>JASHRY010000411.1 GCA_030037105.1 Xanthobacteraceae bacterium | reverse complement strand
TGGGCGTGATGGGCTACCCGATGGCGGGGCATCTCAGGAAGAAGGGCGGCCACGAGGTCACCGTCTACAACCGCACCGCCGCCAAGGCCGACACATGGGTTGCCGCGTACGGCGGCAGGAGCGCGCCGACGCCGAAGCGCGCCGCCCAAGGGCAGGACTTCGTCATGGCCTGCGTCGGCAACGACAACGATCTCCGCGAGGTGATGCTGGGCGAAGACGGCGTGTTCGCCGGCGCGAAAAAGGGCGCGGTCGTGGTCGATCACACCACCGCCTCAGCGGCGATCGCGCGCGAGCTTTATGCCGAGGCGAAGACGCGCGGCTTCGACTTCATCGACGCGCCGGTCTCCGGCGGCCAGGCCGGCGCCGAGAACGGCGTGCTCACGGTGATGTGCGGCGGCGACGCGGCGCCGTTCGCGCAAGCCGAGAAGGTGATCGCGGCCTACGCGCGCGCCTGCAATCTCCTGGGCGCGTCCGGCAGCGGCCAACTGGCCAAGATGGTCAACCAGATCTGCATCGCCGGCATCGTCCAGGGACTCGCCGAGGCTCTGCACTTCGCCCTGAAAGCGGGCCTCGACATCGAGAAGCTCATCGCCACCATCTCCAAAGGCGCGGCGCAATCCTGGCAGATGGAGAACCGCTACAGAACCATGGTGGCGGGAAAATTCGATTTCGGCTTTGCCGTGGACTGGATGCGCAAGGACCTCGACATTTGTCTCGCCGAGGCGCGGCGGAACGGCGCCCGCCTGCCGCTCACCGCGCTGGTCGATCAGTTCTACGCCGAGGTGCAGGCCATGGGCGGCCGCCGCTGGGATACGTCGAGCCTGATCGCATTGTTGCAGCGGTGAGGTCCGTCGTCGCGAGCCCGAAGGGCTGAAGACAATGGTCTCGTTCCGACCGGAAGCGGCAAAAGGTGCGCGATCGAGACTCGGCATAAACGAGGCCGAAACCCGGAACCGATCGACCCGCCCCGGTGCAAGCGGTTAATTCAGTTCGTCCTCGACCTCCGCGAGCTTCGCCAGATGCCGCAGCAAGCCGATTTTGAGCTGCGAGCGAATTCGCGGCCGGAAACCACCTTCATACGGCGATTTCCAGAATGCGCTCCTTTCCGCCGGGTTTCGGCTCGGCAACGTCCACCGAAAGGCAGCCCTCGATCGCCTCATGGAGATTGCGCATCAACTCATCCATGGTGTCACCCTGCGTGGCGCAACCGGGAATGGCAGACACTTCGGCCCAGAAGCCGCCTTCCTCCGCTTCGTGTAGGATAGCCTTTATCTTCATGACTTTGCTGCCGAATCCGAGGCTTTTTGCCATCATCTAATACCAGCGGCATTAAACGCTGACTCGTGTTGGTGTCATCATCCGCGCAGGCGGATGATCCAGTAGTCGCTAACGCATCGGTGTTGACTGGATCGTCCGCCCTCGCGGACGATGAACTGTTCAATGCCATTGGGATAATATCACATTCCGGCCGCGGGGAAGGTGAGGGATCTGGCGCACAAAAACCCCTCACCCGCCGCGTGCCTCGCTAGCGCTCCGCACGCGCCACCCTCTCCCGCACGGAGAGAGGGAAATGGAGCAAGCGGCGGCGGCATGGTGCAGACCGACTTCGCGCAGGTGATGTACGAAAATCTCAAAGCCGCCGGCATGCAGAACACAAAAAAGGCGAGACGCTGAAATTCGAATGGCTCAAGCCGTTCGCGTCGCGCTCGCGCCTGATCCAGTTCGAGGGCCGCTATCAGGAAAAGGGCCGGAGCAAGCGCGCCGCGGTTTGCATCGGCCCGGAATACGACATGCTCAAGATCAAAATCCGCGGCATGGATATTTTCGATTCGACCGCCGACGAAGTGCGCTCAAGAACGTAGTCCAGGTTTAGCGGTTTTGCGGCGTCACATTTTCATTGACACGCGTCTCCATTTCAGTTATCCAGAAAAGAATCCCGCTCAGGTGAAGGACGTCGGCCGGCGACACCGGCCGGTGGAGCGGGTGCGGTTCCCGCGGGCGGCGGCTCGTCACCGCCGCTCCCGGGCGGCTTCGGGACAACGCCCGGCCGGCACGATGACCGTCTGCGAGGAGCTCGCTGGACTGGGACGGGGGCGGCGGATAACGCCCGCCGACAACCACGTTCCAGGAAGCGCGTCCGGAGCTGAGTTGCGGCGTTGGGTCGCTGCAACAAGTGCCGCGGTGGAACGCCGACAGGCGAGCGCGCCGCGTCTCGGCGCGCGACCGCATCCGTTCGATGCGGGCGGAAGGTTACGCGTCTGCCGGCGTTTCGCCTCCCTCTTCACTTTGTTCATTTTGGCGGGCGCGATCGGATGAGAGCCGCGGCCACCGGCGGCCGTCATCTGACGAAGATCGGACCCGCAGCGGCTTTCTGCGCGTGGTTGTCGGCAAAACGCGGGCGCGTCGCGGGACGGATTTTGCTCGTCCGCGGCGGAGTGCTTCGTTTTTTCGTTCGGCGAGAGCGGGAGGAGCCGGGCATGGGATAAAACGCCTCTCTATCTCCTTGACGCACAAACTTTATTTCGCCCCGCGCCGGCGGCGAGCTCCTCCGGAGACCGGCCGCGCGCGGCGGCCGCACGCCCCAAATGTGAACGAAATGCTTTCGTTAAGGCCGTAAAGGCACGCTGCCTTAAGCCTGCTCTTAAGAAATTTGGGAGACTTTTATCACGACTATTTCCACACCGGATTGCGATGCCCGTCACGACCAGCGAACCGCGCGAGCCTTCTGCGCCCGGCGGCGCCTCGCCGGCGACACGCCGCCGCGCCGCTCAGCACGTGCGCGAGGCCCGCGATCGGCTCACCTCGACCAGCGGCACACGTCCGGTCTTCGACCATGAGTTGCTGCGCCAGTTCGCCCGGAACCGTCTGTCGGCCTCGCCGGTCATCCTGCTCCTGATCGTCACCATCGGGCTCCTCTGCGGCCCGTGGAGCGGCGGCCTGACCTCGGGCGTATGGACGGCGGGCGCTCTGATCATTCATCTCGTCATCGCGCGCAAATGCCGGCTGTTCCTCGACGAGCCGGCGAACCCCGCCAAGCTGCGCGCCGCGCGGATGCAATTCATCCTGCTCGATCTGTTCTTCGGCATGGCGTGGACCTTCGTCCTGATCCGCCCGCTCGGCGTCGACGAGCAATCGAGCACCTTCATGCTGTTCGTCATGCTGCTGGTGGTGGCGATATCGAGCATGCTCGCCTCGAGCCTGCCGATTGCGGTCTTCGCCCTGACCTTGCCGGTGACGATTGCGATCGCGCTCGACTTCGCCGTCAGGGGCACGCTGCACGACTACATCCTCGCCGTCATGACGCTGGTCGCCGAGGGGTATTTCTCTCTGCTTGCATACCGCCTCTACTCCACCACGCTGGCGACGCTGGAGGCGCGCGCGGAGAAGGACGCGCTCATCGGCGAACTCGAACAGTCGAAAGCGATCTCCGACGAGGCGCGCCGCCGGGCGGAAGCCGCCAACATCGCCAAATCGCGGTTCCTGGCGCAGATGAGTCACGAGTTGCGCACGCCGCTCAACGCCATCCTCGGCTTTTCCGAGGTGATGAAGGCCGAAATTTTCGGCGCGCACGCGGTGCCGACGTACAAGGACTATGCCGCCGACATCCACAGCTCCGGCGTGCATCTTCTCAATCTCATCAACGAAATCCTCGATCTCTCGCGCATCGAGGCCGGCCGCTACGAGCTCAACGAGGAAGCGGTGTCGCTCTGCCGCGTGGTCGAGGATTGCCACCGTCTGCTCAAATTGCGCGCCGGCAATCGCGGCCTCAGCATCCACGAGCTGTTCGAACCGGACCTGCCGAAGCTGTGGGCCGACGAGCGGGCGGTGCGCCAGATCTGCCTCAACCTCCTCGCCAACGCCATCAAGTTCACGCCGCAAGGCGGCGAGATCTGGCTGAAAGTCGGCTGGACGGCGTCCGGCGGCCAGTACATGAGCGTGAAAGACACCGGTCCGGGCATCCCGGAAGAGGAAATCCCGATCGTGCTCGCCTCGTTCGGGCAGGGCTCGAACTCGATCAAATCGGCCGAACAAGGCGCCGGCCTCGGCCTGCCGATCGCCAAGAACCTCATCGACCTGCACGGCGGCACGTTCACGCTCAAATCGAAGCTGCGTATCGGCACCGAGGTCATCGTCACCTTCCCGCCGAAGCGGGTGATGTCGGCGCTCGCGCCCATCGCCGTCGCCGCTCCGCCGATCCAGCCGTAATCGGACGGCTCCTCCTCGTCCGCCTCCGACGCAGTGAACCGCGCCAAAAAGGCCCTGTTCGGCGCCTAGCGCGACAATCCGTTCACATTGAACGGATTGTCGCTCCGGCTTCCCAGCGAAGCATGATCTTTTCGAAAATCCGCTTTCCACTTTTCCGGATCGTGCTCTAAACAAGCGTTGCCTTCGTCCGCGCGCCCTTTATGGTGCCGCGCGACCCCCGCCGAAACTACCATGGCCGATATCGCGATCAGCATGCGCGGCGCCGAGACTGCACGATAGGCGCAAAGGGAAGACCGCCGTGCGCCGACGCCTGCTGTGGCTCCTGTTGACCGGCCTTCTTCTCGCCCTTCTCGTCCTCATCGCCCGCCGCGGCGAAGGCACGATCGGCGCGCTTGCGAGCGGAGATTTCTCCTCGCCCGTCTACAAGATCGCGCTCATCGTCTTTCTCAGCGGCACAGCGCTGACCTTGTTTCGCGAGCGCTTCACGCAGGCGCTCACCGCCGCCTTGCTGTGGATCGTCCTCGCGCTCATTCTGATCGTCGGCTATTCCTATCGGTTCGATCTGCGCGACGTCGCCGACCGCGTGATGGCGGAACTCGTACCCGGCCACGTGATCACGCGCGGACGCACCGTGGAGATTGCGCGCGCGAGCACCGGCGACTTTAACGTGACGGCGCAAGTCAACGGCGCGCGCGTCAACATGGTACTCGATACCGGCGCCAGCTCCGTCGTGCTCACATTCGCCGACGCCAAGGCCGCCGGCCTGCCGCTCGAAGTGCTCGCCTATACGGAGGACATCGACACCGCCAATGGGCGCGCGCGCGCGGCGCCGGTCACGCTCGATCGCGTCGCCATCGGCGGATTGGTCGAGCGCTCGATCGGGGCATTGGTGGCGCAACCGGGCCGGCTCAAGACGAGTCTCCTCGGCATGAGTTTTCTCAACCGGCTGCAAAGCTGGGAGGTGCGCGGCGACCGGCTGCTGCTGCGCGGCTATCCATGAGCGTCAAGCCGCGCAAACGAGGGCGAAACCGGGCCGGAATGACGATAGATGAAGGCGCTCAAATCAGGCTCACGAGAAAGCGCAGCGAGACCAGAAGCAAAAAGCAGCCGAATGCGATTTCGAGCGCGCGCCGCGACAGCCGATGGGCGAGACGGGCGCCATAAGGCGCAACGAAGCTCGACACCGGCGCCATCAGCACAAGCCCGATCAGCGACACG
>JASHRY010000410.1 GCA_030037105.1 Xanthobacteraceae bacterium | reverse complement strand
CTTCAGATCGCCATCGGCATCCTCGATTTGTCGTGCTGTGCGCTCGCCATGTACATGCTGGTGCCCGACGAGCCCCATCTCGGCTTCGTCACCGTGGCCGTGATTTTCGTTACCGCCACGCTGCTCGGCTTTGCCAGCCACGCCCCTGGCGGCCTCGGCGTGTTCGACGCCGCCATGATGATTGCGCTGTGGCAGTTCGACAAGGAAGATTTGCTCGCGGGTTTGCTGCTGTTCCGCCTTCTTTATTACGTCATTCCGTTCGTGCTCGCATTGGTCGTCTTGGGAACGCGCGAAGCGCTGCTCAGTCGGACCGCGCGGCGCCTCGCGCAACAGGCGGCAACGCCGATCAACGCCATGACCGAGCTTGCGCGGGAGAAGTCCGACGTGCCTTGATTGGCAGGGTTGAGCCGGCGGCGGGCCGGGCCGGCGAGCGCAGCGGATGAGCCTGAACGAAGATCGCGGAGCGTCGCGCAACGATTGGTGGCGCGGCATGCGGTTGGTGACCGTGGCGGCGGCGATCGTGTTCGCGGCATTGGCGATCTTCGGCGCCCTTGCGGTCGGCTATGCGCTGGCGGGCTTCGCCATCGTGGCGGCGGCCAGCCTCCTCGCCGAGCGCGGCGGCGAGAAGGCTGGCCGCTTGGCGCGGCCGATCGCCGTCTCCGAGCGCGCTGAGGACCCGCTTGAGGTCGTGATTGCCGGCCTGCCGGATGCGGTCATCGCGCTTGACGGCGACGGCCGCGTCCGCGCGCTCAACGAGCGCGCGCGTTCTCTGGCGCCGGCGCTGCGGCAGGGCGAGCCGGTCTCGCTCGCTTTGCGGATGCCGGAGCTGATCGCGGCGATCGGCCGCGCTTATGCGCAAGGCGAAGAGCAACGCGTCGAATATTCCGATCATGCCCCGCTCGACCGCCGGTTCGAGACCATCGTGGTGCCGGTCAAGCGCGAGGCGAACCTCAACAAGCCCGACCTCATCCTGATGACCTTTCACGACCTCACGCCGTTGCGACGCGTCGAGGAGATGCGCGCCGACTTCATCGCCAATGCCAGCCACGAATTGCGCACGCCGCTAGCGGCCCTTTCCGGCTTCATCGAGACTTTGCAAGGCTCGGCCCGCGACGACGCCAAGGCGCGCGAGCGCTTCCTCGCCATCATGCAGGAGCAAGCGCGGCGCATGGCGCGGCTCATCGACGACCTGTTGTCGCTGTCGCGCATCGAGCTCAACGCGCACCGCCGCCCGGATACCCCGGTCGACCTCGTGCCGATCGTCGGCCAGGTGGTGGACGGTCTCGAAACCCTGGCCCGCGACCGCGGCGTCATCGTTCACCTCGCGGCCGAGGGCGGACTGACGGTCCTCGGCGACCGCGACGAGCTGGTCCGCGTGTTCGAGAACCTGGTCGAGAACGCGCTCAAATACGGCGCTACCGGCAAGCGCGTCGATATCACCGTGACGCGGGAGGTGTCGGTGGAAGGCGAGCCCGAAGCGCGGATTAGCGTGCGCGATTACGGGCCGGGTATCGCGCCGGAGCACCTGCCGCGATTGACCGAGCGCTTCTATCGCGTCGATGTCAGAGAAAGCCGCGCCCAGGGCGGAACCGGGCTCGGCCTGGCTCTGGTCAAGCATATCCTCAACCGGCACCGCGGCCGATTGTCCATTGAAAGCGTTCCCGGCGCGGGCGCCACTTTCACCGTTCACCTTCCCGCCCCCGCCGCACCCACCGGCCAATAAATCTCTTGCCGGATCAGGCGGTTCCGTTGTCATCCCATTGTCATGCGCGGCTCATAGAACGGTGACGTGCCGCACGTAAGCATGGTGCTGCAGGTTTCTTTAACTCCGATCGACCGTTGCGCGCCGCGGCGCGTCATATGGACGTGAGACGGAGCGGAGCGCGACGTCGCAAGCGGAACCAAACCGGCGTGTCGGCAACCTGCGCCGCGCGCCAGTCCGTGACAGGAGAACATCCGTGAAACACCTGAGAACGATTGCCGTCGCCGGCATTCTGGCTGCGACGGTTGTTCCCGCGGCCGCCGTCGAAATTTCCGGCGCCGGGGCGACGTTTCCCTACCCGATTTACGCCAAGTGGGCCGACGCCTACAAAAAGCAGACCGGCGTCGGGCTCAATTATCAGTCGATCGGCTCCGGCGGCGGCATCAAGCAGATCGAAGCCAGGACGGTAACCTTCGGCGCGACCGACGCGCCGCTCAAGGGCGCCGACCTCGACAAATACGGCCTCATGCAATTCCCGATGGTATTGGGCGGCATCGTTCCGGCGGTGAATGTCGAGGGTATCGATGCCGGCGAGCTTGTCCTCGACGGGCCGACGCTTGCCGCCATCTTCCTCGGCAAGGTCAAGACCTGGGACGATCCGGCGATCAAGGCGCTCAACCCCAACGTCAAGCTTCCGGCAGAGGCGATCGCGGTCGTCCACCGCTCGGACGGTTCCGGCACCACCTTCAACTTCACCTATTACCTGGCCGAGGTCAGCCCCGATTGGAAATCGCAAGTCGGCGCCGCCACCTCGGTCGAATGGCCGGTCGGCCTCGGCGCCAAGGGCAACGAAGGCGTCGCCAACAATATAAGCCAAACGAGGGGTGCGATCGGCTATGTCGAGTACGCCTACGCGCTGCAGAATAAACTGGTCTATACCAGGATGGTGAACAAGGACGGCAAGCCGGTCGCGCCGACCAGCGAGGCCTTCCAGTCCGCCGCCGCCAGCGCCGACTGGAACGCGGCCCCGGGCTACGGCGTGATCCTGGCCAATCAGCCGGGCGCGGCCACCTGGCCGATGACGGCGGCCACTTTCATCCTCATTCCGAAACAGCCGCCTGACCCGGCCGCCGCCGCAACGGCGTTGAAGTTCTTCGCCTGGGCCTATGCCGAGGGCGGCAAGATGGCCGAAGCGCTCGATTACGTGCCGATGCCGAAAAAAATCGTGGCCGAGATCGAGAAGGCCTGGGCGAGTGAGATCAAGGACGCGAGCGGCAAGCCGCTCCACACCACCATGGCGCGTTAGCTCAATGGCGGCGGGCGAGGCGCCGGCATTTTCGCGCGCCTTGCCCCTTGTACAGTGGTGCGCCGCGCGGGCATCTTGTGCCGCCGCCGGTGGATCATTTGGGGGCTTGAGCGTCTCGATGGATCGGGCGCGGAGGCGTTCGGTGGTTGATGTCGCGCTGCAGGACGTTGCGATGATATCCGTCGCCGGGACCGCGCGCGCCAAAGTGCTTAATCGGTTGCGCCTCGGCGATGCGGCGTTCCGCCATCTGACCCGCGCCGCCGCCGTCGCGGTGCTGTTGCTCTTGGGCGGCGTCATCGTCGCGCTGATCGACGGCTCGCTGCCGGCGCTCAGGACGTTCGGTTTCGGCTTCCTGGTGAGCGCGCGGTGGAATCCGGTCACCGAGAAGTTCGGCGCACTGGCGCCGATCTACGGGACGCTGGTCACGTCGTTCATTGCGATGCTGATCGCCGTGCCGGTGGGCTTGATGATCGCCTTTTTCCTGACCGAGCTGTGCCCGCAATGGCTGCGGCGGCCGATCGGCATCGCCATCGAATTGCTCGCCGGCGTTCCGAGCATCATTTACGGAATTTGGGGACTCTTCATCTTCGCTCCGTTTCTCCAGCAGACGCTGCAGCCGCTCCTGATCGGCACGCTCGGCGAAGTTCGGGGCATTGCGCCGCTGTTCTCCGGCCCGCCTTACGGCATCGGCATGCTGACCGCGGGGCTGATCCTCGCCATCATGGTGCTGCCGTTCGTCACCTCGATCTCGCGCGACGTGTTCGAGGCGGTGCCCGCCGTGCTCAAGGAGGCCGCCTACGGCGTCGGCTGCACGACCTGGGAGGTGGTGCGCTACGTGGTGCTGCCCTATGCCAGGGTCGGCGTCATCGGCGGGATCATGCTCGGCCTCGGCCGGGCGCTGGGCGAGACCATGGCCGTGACCTTCGTCATCGGCAACGCCCACCGGGTCTCGGCCTCGTTGCTGGCGCCCGGCACCACCATCTCCGCCAGCATCGCCAACGAGTTCACCGAGGCGGTGGGCGATCTCTATACTTCGGCCTTGATCGCGCTCGGTTTGATCCTGTTCGTCATCACCTTCATCGTCCTCGCGGCGGCGCGCTACATGCTGCTGCGGATCGAACGCCGGATCGGGTGACGCCATGGCCGCCCGCTACGCCGTCCGCCGCCGCCGCAACACCGTCGCCATGGCGCTGTCGCTCGCCGCCACGCTGTTCGGCTTGGGCTGGCTGGTGCTGATTTTGGGCGCATTGCTCTGGCACGGCTTCGGCGGCTTGTCGTCGACGGTGTTCACGCAGATGACGCCGCCGCCCGGCGCCAATGGCGGGCTGCTCAATCCGATCATCGGCAGTCTCATCATCACCGTCCTTGCGATCGTGATCGGCACGCCGATCGGCATTCTCGCCGGCACCTATATGGCCGAATATGGCCGCCACGACCGGCTGACCGGCGTGGTGCGCTTCATCAATGATATCCTTTTGAGCGCGCCCTCGATCGTGATCGGGTTGTTCATCTATGAGGTGATGGTGGCGCCGATGGGGCACTTCTCCGGCTGGGCCGGCGGCGTGGCGCTTGCCGTGATCGTCATACCGGTGGTCGTGCGCACCACCGAGGACATGCTCACGCTCGTTCCCGACGCCTTGCGCGAGGCCGCCACGTCGATCGGCCTGCCGCGCTCGATGGCGATCACGCGCATCTGCTATCGCGCCGCGCGCGCCGGCATGGTGACCGGCGTCCTTCTCGCCGTCGCCCGCATCAGCGGCGAGACCGCGCCGCTCCTGTTCACCTCGCTCAATAACCAGTTCTGGAGCACGAACCTCAACGCGCCGATGGCGAGCCTTCCGGTCGTGATTTTCCAGTTCGCCCTCAGTCCGTACAAGGAATGGCAGTCGCTGGCTTGGACCGGCGCCCTCATCATCACTTTCGCCGTGCTCGCCTTAAGCGTCTGCGCGCGCGTTCTGGTCGGGTCGAGAAGAGAATCATGAGCATCGCAACCGTTGCCGTTCCCGGCGTCGCCCACGCCCCCGTCGATCGGTCCGGCCTGGCCGAGAAAGTCACGATCCGCGACCTCGACTTCTTCTATGGCGAGGCCAGGGCGTTGAAGGCGATCAGCCTGCCGCTCTACGAGAACAAGGTCACCGCCTTCATCGGCCCCTCGGGTTGCGGCAAATCGACCTTGTTGCGCGTGCTCAATCGGATGTACGACCTCTATCCGAACCAGCGCGCGTCGGGCGAGGTCATGTTCGACGGCGTCAACATTCTCTCGCCGAAGCAGGACCTCAATCTCTTGCGCGCGCGCATCGGCATGGTGTTTCAGAAACCGACGCCGTTCCCGATGTCGATCTACGAGAACATCGCTTTCGGCGTCCGGCTGTACGAACGTTTGCCGCGGTCCGAACTCGACGGCCGCGTGGAGACCTCGCTGCGCCGCGCCGCGCTCTGGGACGAAGTCAAGGACAAGCTCGGCGCCAACGGGCAGAGCCTGTCCGGCGGCCAGCAGCAGCGGCTGTGTATCGCGCGCACGATCGCCGTGCGCCCGGAAGTGCTTCTGTTCGACGAGCCCTGCTCGGCGCTCGATCCGATCTCAACCGCCAAGATCGAGGAGCTGATCGACGAGTTGACGGACGATTACACCATCGTGATCGTCACCCATAACATGCAGCAGGCGGCGCGCGTGTCCGAGTTCACCGCCTTCATGTATCTCGGCGAGCTGATCGAATTCGATTCGACGAGCAAGATGTTCACGGCGCCGCGCGATCAGCGTACGCAGGATTACATCACCGGCCGCTTCGGGTGACCACCATGACCGAACACAATACCAGGTTCGACCATACCGCCAAGGCTTTCGACACCGATCTGCAGGAGATCGCGCGCACGGTCGCCGAAATGGGCGGGCTGGTCGAGCGGCAGATCGCGGACGCCACCAAAGCGCTGGTCGAGCGCGACA
>JASHRY010000409.1 GCA_030037105.1 Xanthobacteraceae bacterium | reverse complement strand
GAGCGGGGCGATCAGATACGGCAGAAGAAGCGCGGCCAAGACGACGACGGCCGCGGCAACGAACGGGCGCCGCAAGGCGGGTCGCATGACCGGGCGCACCGACCGTGCGCTCAGTTGCGCGCGTAGCCGATGAGCGGCTTCTTCTTGCGGCCGAGCGCGATCAGGATCATGGCGACGATCCCGAGCACGGCCCATGTCGGCAAATCCAGGAATTTCTGCACGTAAGGATCCCACGCCCACAGCGCTTGATGCTTCAGCCAAGCCTGCGCGAGATTGAGGCTGTTCTGGTCGATCATGGCCCACATCTCGCCGACCTTGATGTAGACCATGTGCTGGTTGGCGATGGTTCGTTCCCCGTCATAGACGAAGAAGAAGAAGGCGGTGGCCAGCAGGCAGAATCCGATGAAACGCAGCAGAAATCTGATCATGGCTGTGCCCGCGTGCGGCCGATCGACGATTCAGAGCGCGCGTTCGGTCGAATGCCGCGCCACGACGGCCCTCCTCTCGATCCCCGCTTGCACCGGATGAGCGGGGAGACCGGCCAACGCGATCGGCAGTGGTCCTGAGCAGGCATTACTCCGCCATGCCGGCGTGTTCAATGTATGACCTCTGCGGCGTAATTCTGCACCGTCGCGCGGCGGCCATGCGGCGGCGGGATTCCGGCGCACAAGCCGGCGCTTTCGCGCACGCGCAATCGGGTCACATTGAATCGGATTGCGCGCTAGCTTATTGGTGGAGCATGATCTTTCGGGAAACCGGTTCCTGCTTTTCCGGATCATGCTCTGAAGTGAGATCTTTTCGGAAAACCGGATCCCAGTTTTCCGGATGATGCGCTAACGTCGTCCTCGACCCTCCGTTCCGGACTTTTGCCCCACTGACAGGGAATTGAAAATGGCTCCGAAAAGCGGCGACCGCGCCTCCCGGCCGACTTTCACCGATCAGGAGGCGCTGCTGTTTCACAGCCAGGGCCGGCCGGGAAAGCTCGAAGTCGTGGCAACGAAGCCGATGGCGACGCAGCGCGACCTGTCGCTCGCCTATTCGCCGGGCGTCGCCGTTCCGGTGCTCGCCATCGCCGAGGACGAAAGCCGCGCCTTCGATTACACGACCAAGGGCAATTTCGTCGCGGTCATCACCAACGGCACCGCCATTCTCGGCCTCGGCAATCGCGGCGCGCTCGCGGCGAAGCCGGTGATGGAAGGCAAATCGGTGCTGTTCAAGCGCTTTGCCGACATCGACTCCATCGATCTCGAGGTCTCGACCGAGGATGCGGACGCCTTCGTCGACTGCGTCAAATTTCTGGGCAAGAGCTGGGGCGGCATCAATCTGGAAGACATCAAAGCCCCGGAATGCTTCATCATCGAGCAAAGGCTGCGCGAACTGCTCGACGTCCCGGTCTTTCATGACGATCAGCACGGCACCGCCATCATCGCCGCCGCCGGGCTGATCAACGCGCTGCACCTCACCGGCCGCGAAATCGCGGCGACCAGGCTCGTCTGCAACGGCGCCGGCGCCGCCGGCATTGCCTGCCTCGAACTTCTGCGCGCGATCGGCTTTCGTCCCGAGAACCTCATCCTCTGCGACACCAAGGGCGTCATCTATGAAGGCCGCCGCGACGGCATGAATCAGTGGAAGTCGGCCTTTGCCGCCAAGACCAAGGCGCGCACGCTCGCCGAGGCGCTCGACGGCGCCGACGTGTTCGTCGGCCTCTCGGTGAAAGGCGCGGTGACGCAGGCCATGGTGAAGTCGATGGCGGAGAAGCCGATCATCTTCGCCATGGCCAATCCCGATCCCGAAATCACCGTCGAGGACGTCGCCGCGGTGCGCTCCGACGCCATCATGGCCACCGGACGTTCCGACTATCCCAATCAGATCAACAACGTGCTCGGCTTTCCCTATATCTTCCGCGGCGCGCTCGACGTGCGCGCGCGGGCGATCAACATGGAAATGAAGATCGCGGCGGCGCAGGCGCTGGCCGGGCTCGCGCGCGAGGACGTGCCCGACGAGGTCGCGGCCGCCTACGGCGCGCGGCCGAAATACGGTCCCGATTACATCATCCCGGTGCCGTTCGATCCGCGCCTCATCTCGCACATTCCGCCGGCGGTGGCGAAGGCGGCGATGGATTCGAAGGTGGCGCGGCGGCCGATCGTCGATATGGACGCCTATCGGCAGCAATTGCGCACCCGGCGCGATCCGGTCGCCGGCGTGCTGCAGCGGGTGTTCGAGCGCCTGCGCCGGCAGCCGCGGCGCGTGGTCTTCGCCGAGGGCGAGGAGGAGCAGGTGATCCGCGCCGCCGCGACCTTCGTGCATCAGGGGCTCGGCTCGGCGCTCCTGGTCGGCCGCGAGGCGCGCGTGAAGGAGAGCGCGCGGACGCTCGGCGTCGAGCTTGGCGATGGGATCGAGATCATCAACGCCCGCCTGTCCTCGCGCAACGCCGCCTATGCCAGCTATCTCTACGAGCGTTTGCAGCGGCGGGGCTTCCTGCAACGCGACTGCCAGCGGCTGATCAACCAGGACCGCAATCATTTCGCCGCCTGCATGGTCGCGCTCGGCGACGCCGACGCCATGGTCACCGGCGTCACCCGCAATTTCTCGGTCGCGCTCGAGGACGTGCGGCGCTGCATCGATCCCAAGCCCGGCCACCGCGTGATCGGCGTGTCGCTCGTGCTCGCGCGCGAGCGCACGGTACTGGTCGCCGACACGGCGGTGACCGAGATGCCGGCCGCCGCCGACATCGCCGAGATTGCCGTCGAGGCGGCGCAGGTCGCGCGCGCTCTCGGCTACGAGCCGCGGCTCGCTTTGCTCGCTTTCTCGACGTTCGGGCATCCGCCCGGCGAACGTTCCGAGCGCGTGCAGGAGGCGGTGCGGCTGCTCGATCGCCAGCGGGTCAATTTCGAATATGACGGCGAGATGGCGGCCGACGTGGCGCTCAACATGGAGCTGCGCGAGGCCTATCCGTTCTGCCGCCTGTCCGGACCCGCCAATGTGCTGATCATGCCGGCGTTCCACTCCGCCTCGATCGCCACCAAGATGGTGATGGAGCTCGGCGGCGCGACTGTGATCGGCCCCATTCTGGTCGGCCTCGACCGCTCCGTGCAGATCGTGCCGCTGTCGGCGAACGACGCCCAGCTCGTCAACATGGCGGCGCTCGCCGCCTTTAACGTCAGCGGATGAAGCGCGGCCGCAAAATCGCGGCGGCGTCGGCGCGCTCGCGAACTCCATTGCCGCCGCATCAGCGTCGAGCTAAATTTAGCTCCATGAGACAGATTCTCAACAACATCGAGGCCGGCAAGGTGACGGAAGAACTGCACCGGCGCGGCGTACCGCCGCATCAGCGATTGCGTGTTGTCGTTGAAAGCATCGAAGCGCAAGAGCCCTCTCTTACGGCGGTCAATGCTGCGGGAGGCGCGTTCGACTGGCTGGCTGAAGAGCCCGATTTGTATAACGATGCCGACCTGGTCGAGCGCTTCCGCCCGTGACGGCAATTCCCTTTGGGCAATCGTGCTCACCGATTTCCCTTTCACCGACTTGACCGCCGCCAAGCGCCGCCCGGCACTGGTTATCTCCACCGATAACGATCGGCGAACAGACGTTATAGTCGCCTATATCACCTCGGCCCCTCGTAAGGATTCCGATGCCATGACGATGGCGCCGACGGCCGGAACCGGGCTCAAGGTCGTGTCCTCGGTGCGCTTCGACAAGATAGCTACAATCAATAAGAGCATCATCGCCGGGCGTATCGGCGATGCAGATCCCGTCTGGTTAAGGACGCACGCCAGGTCTTCTTCGGGGTATTCGGGTTCGGCGGCGCCGTGCGCTAAGGCGCGATGGTGCAGCGAATTGCGCCGCGCGCAACAAGCTTTAACTGTTCGCCGCGAAAACGCGGTAACCGATTCACCGCGCTGAAACCTCTGTTCCGCTAGTCTGCCGGCGTCATGCCGCAGTTCATGCCGCCCATGCCCTTCGCGCTCGAAGTCCACGGTCTCGTCAAGCGTTTCGAGCGCCCTGCCGTCGACGGCCTCGATCTTGCCGCGCGCGCCGGCGAGTTTTATGCGCTGCTCGGCCCGAACGGCGCCGGCAAGACGACGACGCTGCGCATGATCGCCGGCCTGATGCGGCCCGATGCCGGCTCGATCCACGTCGCCGGCATCGACGCGCTGGCCGATCCGGTCGCGGCGAAGCGGGTGATGGCGTGGATTGCCGACGAGCCGATGATCTACGACAAGTTGACGCCGCGCGAATATCTCGCCTTCGTCGCCGGCCTCTGGAGCGTCGAGCCGGCGCTCGCCGCGGCGCGCGCCGACGAGCTTCTGGACTGGCTCGATCTCGCCGCCAACGCCGACGAACGCTGCGGCAGCTTCTCCAAGGGCATGCGGCAGAAAGTGGCGCTCGCCGGCGCGCTCATTCACGAGCCGCGCGTGATCATTCTCGACGAGCCGCTCACCGGCCTCGACGCCGGCTCCGCCCGCCAGGTCAAGAGCGTGCTGCGCGAGCGCGTCCGCGCCGGCGGCGCCGTCATCATGACCACGCACATCCTCGAAGTTGCCGAGCGCATGGCCGACCGCATCGGCGTCATCGCCCACGGCAGGCTCGTTGCCGAGGGCACGCTCGAGGAGCTGCGGCGGCTCGCCAATACCGCCGTCGGCTTGAGCGGCGGGGGCGGCGGCGCGAGCCTCGAGGACGCCTTCCTCGCGCTCGTCGCCGCGCCGGCGGCGGAAGCCGCGTGACTATTCGATCTTCTCACATGTCGTTCCGGAAACCGCGCGGCGGTTGCCCGCAATCCATGACCGCAGTCGGGCCCGATTCCGTACTGATCGCGGTTATGGATTCCGGGCTCGCGCTTTGCGCGCCCCGGAATGACGAGGCAAATAAGACACGATGATCGAGTCCGGCACCGCCGTCTGGTTCGCGCGGCACGAATCGCGGCTCGCCTGGCGCGATTGGCTCGCCATGATGACCGCCGGCCGGCGCGCGCGCCGGCGCAGCGTCGCCATCGGCTTCGCCGCCTTCGTGATCGTCATGCACGCCATCGCCTATTTCATGGTCGGCCGCTACGCCGCGGCCGCGGTCGACAAGCCGATGCTGATCGCGATCTCGGCGACCGTGCTGCTGTCATGGCTGCTGATGGTGTCGCAGGCGATGGAGTCGATGACGCGCGCCTTCTATGCGCGCTCCGACCTCGATCTCATACTCGCCTCGCCGGTCGCGGCGCATAAGGTCTTCGCCGTGCGCATCTTAACGGTCGCGCTCGCGGTCGCGATGATGGCGCTGCCGCTCGCCGCGCCATTCATCGACATGCTGGCGGTGCGCGGCGGCTGGCATTGGCTCGGCGCTTACGGCGTTATCGTCGCCATGGGCGCGACGGCGACCGCGCTGGCGGTGGCGCTGACGGTCGCGCTGTTCCGCGCCATCGGCCCGAAGCGCACGCGCCTGGTGGCGCAAATCGTCGCCGCCGCGATCGGCGCCGCTTTCGTGATCGGCCTGCAGGTCGCGGCGATCCTGTCCTACGGAACAATGTCGCGGGCCGACGTGGTGCAGTCGGCCGCGGTGCTGGCGTTCACGCCCGACGCCGGGAACGTTCTCTGGTGGCCGGCGCGCGCCGTCCTCGGCGACGGGATGGCGCTCATCGGCGTTGTGGCCGCAAGCGCGGTCGTGCTCGGCGCCGCCGTCGCCGCGGTCGCTCCGCGCTTCGGCGAATATGCCGTGGCCGCGACCGGCGCCGGCGATTTCCGCGTGAGCGAAGCGCGGCCGGCCGTCTTTCGCCCGATGACGCCGCGGCGCGCGCTGCAGCGCAAGGAATGGATCTTGCTGCGGCGCGATCCCTGGCTCGTGTCGCAGACGCTCATGCAGATGCTCTATCTCATCCCTCCGGCGGTCCTGCTCTGGCGCAGTTTCGCGACCGGCGGCGGCGGCGCGCTCAACCTCCTGGTGCCGGTGCTGGTCATGGCGGCGGGACAGCTTGCCGGCGGCCTCGCCTGGCTCACGATCTCGGGCGAGGACGCGCCCGATCTCGTCGCCGCGGCGCCGATTCGCCCGCGCCTCGTTCTGCGCGCCAAGGTCGAGGCGGTGCTCGGCATCATCGCGCTCGTCTTCGCGCCGCTGGTCGCGGCGCTCGCGATCGCTTCGCCGCGGCATGCGCTGGTCACCGGCGGCGGCATCGTCATTGCTTCCGTTGCGGCGACCGCCATCCAGCTCTGGTTCCGCAGCCAGGCCAAACGCAGCCAGTTTCGCCGCCGCCAGGTCTCCTCGCGGGTCGCGACCTTCGCCGAGGCCTTTTCCTCGATCGGCTGGGCCGGGACCGCCGCGGTCGCCGCCGCCAGCCCATGGCTCGCCGTCGGTCCGGCTGTGATCGCGCTCGGCCTGCTCGCCGGCGCCCGCTATGTGAGCCCGCACAAGGAAGCGATCGCGTGACCGCAGCGTCATTGCGGCGGGCATAATAGCGACGCGGCAATCCGCATCCGCCGCATCACGCCGGATGGCGTCGCCGCGCCCGCAATGACGACATCAGCGCAGCGCGACGAGCAGGATAACCATCTCGCTCACCTGCTCGAGCGCGCCGATGACGTCGCCGGTCTGGCCGCCGATCTGGCCGAAGCTCAATCGCGCCATCAGCGCGACGACGATCGCGAGCAGGATCATCGCCGCGGCCGCCGCCACGAAGCCGAGGCAAAGATCGAGAATCACCAGGCCGAGCACGGCGGCGACGGCGACGCGCGCGCCCGGCGGATGCCCGGCGGCGAAAGACAAGCCGTCGTTGCGCGCCGGCGGCACGAAAAACATGAACAGCGGCATGGCGGCGCGGCCGCCGGCGTGCGCCGCAATCAGCGCCGCCGCGACCGATTCCGGATCGGCGAGGCTCGCCAGGGCGCCGGCGCGGATGAGGATCGAGATCGCCAGGGCGCAGACGCCGTAAGCGCCGATGCGGCTGTCGCGCATGATCGCGAGCTTGGCCTCGCGCGTCCTGCCGCCGCCGAATCCGTCCGTTGCGTCGGCCAATCCGTCCTCGTGCAGGCAGCCGGTCACCGCCAAGGTCGCGGCGATGGTCAGCGCCGCCGCCGGCCAGGCCGGCAATCCCGTCCGGCGCGCCAGGGCGAAGACCACCGCGCCGATGACGCCGACGACAATGCCGGCGAGCGGCAGTGCCCAGGCCGCCTGCGCGATGGCGGCGCCGGTGATCGTCGCCGCGCGCGCGAACGGCAGCCGCGTCGAAAACAGAATGCTCACATTGAGCTCGTGGACGCGCTCCGCGAGCCATGGGCTTGGTGCCTCGGATGTCGCCATTGTTCGCTCTCGCTTTCAGCCGTCGCGCTTATGGCCGCGCCGCGGCGGATTTGTTAGAAGTCTGACGCAACGCGGGGGAATCAGTGATGACGAATTTTACCTCACTTGCCGATCTGCGCGCCTTATGCCTCGATCTGCCGGGCGGGCATCCGGCCGCGAGCGCGGCGGTCGCCCAGCGCGAAGACACGCTGACCAAGCCGCCGCGCAGCCTCGGCCGGCTCGAGGATCTGGTCGCCTTTCTCGCGCATTGGCAGGGCCATGCGCCGCCGCTGCTCGATCGCGTCGATATTCTCGTCTTTGCCGGCAATCATGGCGTGACCAGGCTCGGCGTGTCGGCCTATCCCGCCGAAGTGACCGCGCAGATGGTGGCCAATTTCGCCGCCGGCGGCGCCGCCATCAACCAGCTCGCGCGCGCCGCCGGCGCCCGGTTGCGCGTCTTTCCGCTCGAGCTCGATGCGCCGACCGCCGACTTCACGGTCGCGCCGGCGCTCACCGAACGGGAATTCCTCGACGCGGTGGCGGGCGGCTACGAGGCGGCGTCGCCGCAAGCCGATCTCATCTGCCTCGGCGAGATGGGGATCGGCAACACCACGGCGGCGGCGGCCATCGCCGCGGCCCTGTTCGGTGGCGGGGGCGCGCGCTGGGCCGGCCGCGGCACC